>JAZODZ010000248.1:0-3929 GCA_045597285.1 Myxococcota bacterium | reverse complement strand
ATATACTTAAAATCAACCACATTAAACTACATTTATATATTTATATATAATCATTTTGCCCAAATCCCCCTCTCTAACGGAGAGAAGGATTTAGATGACGCAAATTCCTAACCACGATGCGCCAATGCGCTCTCCAAAGTCTGTTCCATCAGGCTTATCACAGTCATCGGCCCTACGCCGCCCGGCACGGGCGTTATATAAGACGCAACCTCGCTGGCCGGACCAAAATCCACATCCCCGTGAATCACGCCATCGGGCGTCTTCGTGAACCCGCAGTCCACCACGATCGCCCCCGGCTTAATCCAGTCCCCTTTCACGAGTTCCGGAGACCCGGCCGCAACGACCAGAAGATCCGCTCGCCGAACATGAGACGCCAGATCACGCGTCCGCGTGTGGCACATCGTCACGGTCGCATTTTTGCGCTGAAGCATAAGGCTCATCGGCTTCCCGACAATATTGCTACGCCCTATCACGACCGCGTCAAGCCCTTCCAGATTGAGCTGATACGATTCCAAAAGCCGGATAATCCCGCGCGGTGTACATGGCTGGAACGCCCCCGATTCCCCTAACAAAAGGGCCCCCATCGCCGCTCGCGTCAATCCATCCGCATCCTTATCCGCTCGAACGCGATTCGGCAACGCGACGCTGTCCAGATGCTTCGG
Organism: Myxococcota bacterium; assembly: GCA_045597285.1. Lineage (GTDB taxonomy): Bacteria > Myxococcota_A > Bradymonadia > UBA4248 > UBA4248 > UBA4248. The sequence continues at coordinate 3,267 of JAZODZ010000248.1, read as the reverse complement.
AAGAGGGAGCTGCACAAACACTGCATCGCATTCAGGATCCTCGTTGCACGCATCGATCTGCGCCTCGACTTCGGCTGACGTCACGTTTTCATCGAAATGGAATACTTCGTGGCGAAACCCCAATTTTTCCGCCATCCGACACTTCGTCTTCACATAACTCGCGCTCGCCGGATTCTCTCCCACGAGAATCACGCACAAACGCGGTGCCGTGTCGGCCGTAAAATGCGCGGTCACTTTTTCCCGAATTTCGTTCTGAATTGAAAGAGATACTGCCTTGCCATCCAGAATTATTGCCGCCATGTCACTTTACCTCGCGCAGTATTTTCAAAATATCTTCAACGCTCGTCCCCGTCGGATTCCATTCGCGCTTGAACGAAAGCAGGCGGCCGCCATTGCCTTCCCATCTCGGGCCATATCCCGCCCGATCATCGATAAGCCAGGCCCCCGGATACGCACACACTTCTTTCGGCCGCCCGATCAGAATGTTTTCCGTATGCAGATTGTCCTTTACCCACTGCCATTTCCCAAACACCGATTCCGGAAATGATGCCGGCGTCGTCAAAACCACACACTTTGCCCCCGTCGCAACTGCGGCTTCCCAAAGTTCGTCCGTCCACGGAAGTTTCGGAAGATTTATCCACCACTGCATCCCCTGCGCTCGCACCTTGTCCCAGAAATCCGTCGGGTTCTTGAATTTCCCGTCCTTCGACGGCACCGAAAGCCCCCATTCCCCCACTTCCGCCAACTGTACACTCGTATATTTGGCCGGATCATCGCCAAAAAGACGAATCAGGCCATAGTGCATATCGACGAGAACGCCATCCATATCGATAAAAATCACCTTCGGTTTATCCATCACTGCCCCTCAATCAAAAGTTATTTCCACATCACGCACATTACCGATACGCGACAACAATCACGCCTTTTCAGCTCATGCGCCCCAGGCCATCCAGAACGATGCGCATGGAAGCAGGACGGTGCAACGGATTCGGTGCCAGACAGCTCTCGATCATCGCCGCTATCGACTGCGGAACGATTGGCGCAAGACTCCGAATTGGTTCAAAAATACCGGACTGCTGCGCCGTATAAACTTTAATCGCATCGGAGCCATTGTACGGGAGCTTGCGCGTCAAACATTCATAGCACACAATTCCAAACGAATATATATCCGCCTGAATCGTCACAGGCTCGCCACGTGACTGCTCTGGCGACATGTAATAAGGCGTCCCAATCCCCTGCCCAACGACACTCGATACCGGCATGTCCAACGTGCCCGCTATCCCGAAATCCATCAAGTACGGATGGAACGTCCCCGACTCGATCATGATGTTCGCCGGTTTCAAATCCCGATGAATCACGCCGTTGTCGTGCGCCGCCACCAAAGCCTCCGCAACCTGCGTCAATATCCTGAGGCTCATCATCAACGGCAACGGAGACTCCTTGAGCAACTCGCTCAGGTTGTGCCCGTCCACATAGCGCATCGTAAAGAAATAAAGTCCTTCGAGCTGTTCCAGATGATACGCCGGCAAGATATACGAATGCTCGAGATTGCGCGTAATCTTCAGCTCGCTCTTGAACCGCTGAAGCCACGCCGAATCCGACACGAGTTCCGGTTTCAGAACCTTCAGTGCCAGAACTTCACTCAACGTCGTGTCCAGAACCTTATAAACCGTCCCGGTGCCGCCGCTCCCCAGCTCATCCAGAATCTGATAACGCGAACGCGCCAGAACCTCGACCGGCGACACAAACATCGACGAACGAAGGCTGGGATTCACCGTCCTGAACGAACTCGAGCTTCGATGCATCACGCGAGTCTCGTACCCCTCCTGAGACGATGGGAATACCGGCGATGTCAGCGTATCGTCATACCCCATCGCTCCCGGTCGTGAATCGTGACGCCCAAGATTCTCCGCCGTAAACTTCTCGATGGCATTGCGCCCTTCCGTTTGCGTCCTCGGTAATTCCGCCGAAATCACAGGCTGCTCACCCGTGATCAAATTGATGACGTCGCTCCGGAATTCCGCACTCTCGCTAAATTGCGGCGGATACACGTCAAAATAAGGAGCCAGAATCTGCGCACGAACATCGCCCGTCATATATCCGCCATAAAATTCGAGCAATTCCTCGAGCGATTCGATCAACTGACGGTACGTCGCGTAACGCTGGTGCGGCCGTTCCGCCAAAGTATGCTGGAAAAATTCGAGCGATTTCTGCAATGACTCGCCAGGAACTCTCGTCCGGCTCAAAACATCCATCATCCCCATCCACGACGGTTCCCACTCATCGGGCTGGAACTCATTCGTCAACCCCTGATACAGCAACGCGCCTATCGCATAGACATCACTCGCTATCGATACCGGATCGCGCCGCCGCCACTCCGGTGCATCAAATTTTTCATTCAGTTCCGTCCCAAACTGATACTTGCGCCGCATCGCCGCCTGAACAAACCCGCCCACATACACATCGCCAAACTGCGAAACCTGAATATAAGGCGGAATAATCGAAAAATGGTCGACGCCATTCTCGTGCGCCCGCTCTAAAATCCGCGCCGCATCCAGCATGATCGACACAAAAAACGACGGCGTCAGACGCAGCCTGAGCTGCTTCACCGGAAACTGCCCAACAGTCAGCCCCGACCAGTCATAAGGATAAACGGCATAAACTCCCTGCGAAAGGCTAACATTCACCTCGCGAATCGGAATCACGCCATCCACCGATAAATGCGCCACACTCCGGCAATATTCCAGAAAACTGTTCCTAAGCTCCGTTATCGTGCACAATTCACGGCTCAAAGACTGCAAAATACACCACGAATGGCTATCGCGATCATCCGTCGCTAAATACTTCTCGTAATGCCTCGGCGTATCCAGACTCTCGCGAACAGTGTACCCCGGGAACTGTCCTACCCTTTGAAACATTTTCCTACTCTGAAATAGCTCCACATCATTTTGTATCTCATATAATACAAAACGCTTTATTCTATTATTTTATCACGCGTATTTCCATTGATATTCGTCCCGATTTTAGCAAAATAATCAACCGCATACCTACCGGTACATTCACGTTGATTTTTCCTTATGAGGGCGCGGCTATCTCCTAACGTCGATACGCCGCGCAGCGCAGGGCTATTGCATACGCCCTGCAGCGCCGGCTATTGCATACGCCAGCGCACCATCCGCATCTTTACACCCCACCCCAAACGCGCTAAATCTCGCGCAGTCTTTCCCTCCCTTGTCCCGTCCCGAGAAGTCGGAGGCCAAGCGGTCT
>JAZODZ010000247.1:0-1553 GCA_045597285.1 Myxococcota bacterium | reverse complement strand
ATTGCACGCCTTCAGCGTGCCAACGGGTGAGCGATAGCGAACCCATACCCTCGCCCAGCGGGAGAGGGTGCCGCGTAGCGGCGGGTGAGGTCTAAAAAGCCGTAGGGCTGAACAGTTACTCAGAAAGTGCAGAAAGATTCGGAAGGTATTGAACCACAAAAATAATCTGCTAGAGTAACGCGAATGGACAAATTGCGGTGAAATGTCAAAACCGCATAATGAATGAAGGAGTATGTGATGAAAGGTCTGAAATATTTGGCGTTGCCGTTTATGGTTGCTTCACTTTCGTTCGCGACGGTTGGGTGTGGTGATTCGGAAGACGAAGGTTCAGGTGACAGCGCAGATTTGACGGCGCAGGAAGCGGCGTTGACGGCGGCAGATGTCCCGGAGATCAGCGCGGCAGATATGAAGCGCTTCGGGGACAACCTGAATGCGTTTTCGCACGAGTTTGAGCAGAAGGTTGGCAAGTCGGGAAGCTATGTGTTTTCGGCGTTTTCGTATCACAGTGCGCTGAGCATGACGGCGTATGGCGCGAAGGGCGATACGTATGACGAAATGGCGGCCACGCTTCATCTCGAGGGCGACAAGTCGGAGGCGGCGACGCTCAACGGCGCGATGCGCCTGAAACTGCGTTACGATGGTCAGGCCGAGAAGAGCAAGTTCGAAATTGCGAACCGGATCTGGGTCGACAAGTCGTGCGAAATCGTTCCGGCGTTTACGCAGGGCATGGACGACTATTACAAAGCGCCGCTTAAGACGGTGGATTTCAAAAACGATTACAGCAAGTATGTCGGCGTGATTAACACGTGGGTGAGCAACAACACGGGCGGCATGATCAAGGATTTGCTCAAGGCCAGCTCCCTGAGTTCTGAAACGCGGATGGTGCTCGTGAACGCGATTCATTTCGATGGCGAATGGGTGAATCAATTCGACGCGAACAATACGTATGAAAGTGATTTCAAGACGGGCGAGGCTATGCTGAAGGTAAAAATGATGAGCCTCGATGCGTCGAAAATTTCGTATTATCGTTCGGAAGATCATCACTATCAGGCGGCGTCGATGGATTATGTCGGCGGTGATTTCGCGATGATGATCGTGTTGCCGGATGAAGTGGACGGGATCAAGGATGTTGCTGCGACGCTGGATGGCGCGGAAATACGTAAGATCGTGGACGGTCTGGCGATGCACAACGGCAATATTATGTTGCCGAAGTTCAAAATCGAGACGGAAATCGATGCCGAAACGAATGTGAATGCATTCAAGTCACTCGGCATGGTCAAGGCGTTCGGTGGCGCGGATTTCTCGGACATGATCAGCAATCAGGCAGTTTATATCAGCAAGATCATTCATAAGGCGGTGATCGAGGTCGACGAGAAAGGGACGAAGGCCGCGGCCGCGACGGCAGTCATGGTCGACGAAGGGATGGCCCCGCAACCGGAAGATTTCGTCAATTTTGTTGCCGATCATCCGTTTGAATATGTGCTGTATCACAAGGCCTCGGGCGCGGTTCTGTTCTCGGGTCAATATTGGGGTGATTGATATTTTTTTTTGGG
>JAZODZ010000246.1:0-8960 GCA_045597285.1 Myxococcota bacterium | reverse complement strand
TCTGATTTTATAGAGAATTATCCGCTTGTTGCGCATAATATATCTTTTGATGTGGCATTTCTAAATCAAGCATATACACTTTGCAATATGCCAGTTTTGAAGAATAATACGGTTTGTACTCTTGAACTATCGCGGTGTCTTTTGCCGCAATTGAAGAGCCATAAACTCAATTTTTTGATTGAACATTTTGGGATATCGAGTGAGGGGGCGCATAGAAGCATAAGAGATTGTGAGAATGTATTTTATTTATATCAGAAACTGTTGTCACTAAAACGGAGGTAATGAATTTGGGCAATCGCATTAACCGATAATATCACGATGAAGGTGATTTGAGTTTAGTCTTAAATCGAATGCATCAGTATTTATATGTTGTTCTTTGAAAACTGAATAAGAGAAAGAAAAGTTGAAAGTTATGCAATAATATTCGATATTGTTGTATTAAATTCATCTTTCAATGACGTGTAATGGATTCTACTCAATTTAGAAGAGAGGTGGAAAGGCTTGAACTAAACTCTGAAACGCAGACTTATCATCATCGCAGAATGATCAGCTCCTGCCTGGATGCGATAGGATCACATACCCAAGAAACGCCATTAGGGACTGAACGTGTTGATGGATATGAGAGTGGAGGACCGAGAAAAAGTCATTGAAAATCACAACTAACTGTTTTAGAAACTCAGGTGGGAGCTTGGGATTTTTAGTCTGTTCCCCGCATCCGCGGGGGTGATCCTGAATGCAACGGCTATCGTTATTAACCACACTTCTGTTCCCCGCATCCGCGGGGGTGATCCCATAAGTTTCCAAACTCAAACAGTATGGATTTACTGTTCCCCGCATCCGCGGGGGTGATCCTATGGGAACGCATTACAGGAAGGCGGATCAGTGCTGTTCCCCGCATCCGCGGGGGTGATCCTAAGTCTGGATGTAAACTGATTTACCGTGTCAAACTGTTCCCCGCATCCGCGGGGGTGATCCTCCATCGGCGCGTGTCTAACGTCGAAAAATTCACTGTTCCCCGCATCCGCGGGGGTGATCCCCCCGCTTGCACTACGCAAGCGCTTGAAAAATGCTGTTCCCCGCATCCGCGGGGGTGATCCCAAAATCCTTTTACAGCAAGTTGCTCGCTCACGCTGTTCCCCGCATCTAAATGTATTCTTGCGCACTTGCCACTAATGTTCAATAGTGGTATAGATATTTTCATATAAACGGTATTTACTCTATTTGTTTATATGTTTATTATTCTCATGCGCAAGGATAACTTTCAATGATAAGTAAAATCAACGATTCAGAAATAAAAACAAAACGCACACAAATAAATACTGTACAAAATAGTGGTAAAAATTCACAGAAACTAAAATCGCCAGATCCGCGTATTTTCAAGACCGATAAACGTATCCCAAATTTGCTCATCGACGTACACAAAGACGTACACAAACCGCTGTATTATGTGCGGTGCACGATCAACGGGAAACAGTTCAAACGTGCGATCAAATCGATAAACCCGACCGACACCATCCGGGAAAAGAACAACAAGGTGCAAGATTTCATCGAGGCGCTGAAATCCGAACAGAACGGCGAAATCATCCGAAAGAAGAAGCCAGGGCGCCTCACGTTCTCGGACTATGTTGCCGAGTATGCCGACACGCGCCCCAAAGAAAAACAGACCTTTTTGAACAACATTAAGACGTTCTCACTGAACGAGATGCAGAACGATCGAGCGGCGCAAGCTATACTCCATGGCAATTTCAAAGACTCCACAAAACGAAACAAGGCATTGATGGTCAACCGGTTTTACAAATGGCTGCGTGACACGAAATCTTTACGGATTGAACTTCCGTTCAAGGACAGACTGCCGACGAACAAGCAGCCACGCCAACGCACCGCCACAGACGAGGAACTCAGACTGGTGATTGACAGCATCAAGGCACGTAACGACTACGAACTCCTGCTCTTTACCCTGCTGCAGATCAATTATGGCGTGCGGGTATCGACCGCGCACGCCTGTACGCCCGAAACACTCAGAACGGATGGCTATCACTTTTTCAACGTCAAGTGCGACCGGCCATACAAATACGTCATCCCGGCAACCAGCCCCGAAACCGACAGCCTGTTCAGGGAGACGGCCGCATCGGGTACATTGTGGAAGTCGACGCTATGCGCCCTCAAGTCCAGGCTTCAGACTCTACTGCACAAGTTTGGGAAGGATGAGAACGGCGAGTATTTGAGCCCTCACAGCCTGCGCCACACATTCGCAACCAACGCACTCCGCAGCGGCGTCGCGCCGGAAACCGTCGCGCAACTTCTCGATCACAACTCCATTGATACGACGCTGAACGTTTACGCCCGCTATTCCCAGAACCAGCTTGGGGATGCGGTCAAACGCGCTCAGGTGCAGTTCACATGATTTAGTAATGTTTATGTGATTTGCGTGAATTTTTATTTTAAGCATAACCAATAAACCACTAATATTTTGACTCATTATCTGTTATCCTTTCGTACGTCGAAAGGAGGCCGATATGATAGTTGTTGTTTCCGGTTTGATTGGCGCAGGGAAAACCACGCTCTGCGAGTCGCTGTGCAAAAGACTGAACGCCGTGGGCTTCTTCGAGCCCGTCGGCTCGAACCCGTACCTCGAACTTTATTACAAAGATCCGGCAAATCACGCGTTCGACATGCAGATGAACCTGTTATTTGAACGCGGCGCAATGTTCGAGGAAGCCGCGTGCCGATCTCGGCGTGGCGAGCTGTGCGTCTGCGACAGGTCGATTTACGAAGACTATGCCTTCGCGGATGTGCAGCGTGAATATGGTTACATCGACGACCTGCACTTCAGGACGTATAACAAATGGCACACGTGGTTCACGGCGCACATTCCGTTCCCCGAGCTCATTCTGCACCTCGATGCCACGGTCGACGTGGCCATGCGGCGGATATACGAGCGAGACCGTTCGTGCGAAAGCGGCATCGAACGCGCCTACATGGAAGCGCTCTCGAATGCGTATGACAGGCTGATGCCCAGACTTGCGCAGAAGTGCCCCGTCGTCCCCATCGACGCGGATCTGCCGAAAGACCGGATTGTCGATCTCGCCTCGGCGTGCATCCGCAAGAGGCTGTCCCAGATGGACGCCTACGCGCCCGTCTATCACGGAGGCTTCTGATGACACTCGGCGACTTCATCCAGCGCCTCGAAACGCTCGTCAAGGAAAGGACTCTGACATCCGGCGTCGACAGGACGGCCCAGGTCAAGCTCGGAAAACACTTCAACGACACATCCGATGTCTATGACTTTTTCGACATCAAGAGAAAAGATGGCGACCTGATCCTCGTTCCCTCTGACAAATGGGATAGAATATGAAAATCATCGAACGTCTGACGAATGAATACAAAACGGAATGCGCCGGCCGAAAACCGAAGTGGATCATCGTGCATTACACGGCCTGTCTCACGGGCGCGAAGGCGGTATGCGACTCGATGGCCAGACCAAAGCCGAAGAAATACCAGTCATCGACCAATTATATCGTCGATGACAAGTGCGTGGTTCACTGCGTCGATGAGACGCGGTTTTATGCCTGGCATTGTGCGACGGCAGGAAAAAAGACCTATTGCAAGGCCAGAAATCTGAACTCCATCGGCGTCGATCTCTGCGAAAAGAAGATCGACGCATCGAGCCAGGTGGCCGAGGACAATGACTGGTATTTTACGGACGACACACAACGCAACGCGGCCGAACTGATTGCCAGCCTCATGCGGCGTTACAACATCGACATCGATCACGTCGTGCGCCATTACGATGTCACGCACAAGCGCTGCCCGGCACCGTTTTGCGGCAACGAAATCAATCAAAAATACGGCATTTCGGGAAACGACGCGTGGCAGCGGTTCATGGCCGAAATCGCGCACTTTCTCGAGGATGGCCAATGAGATGCATTCTCTGCCTCATGGCATTGCAGATATTTGTCACGCCGGACGGTGCCTGTGTCGAGATACGGACGCCGGACGGCACCTATCCGTGTACCGACGAAATAAAGCGCGACACCGGATGCTGGGATGAAAACATGGACACGCAGCTGTGCGCCGCGAGCTGGATACAGATATGACGGAACACACCGAACAGGTCAACCTGATGAAATGGTGGGCGCTCGCCTGCCACGGCTTCGGACTGAGCGAGCTTTTGCTGTTTGCAATCCCGAATGGCGGAAACAGGAACAAAATCACGGGCGCTATATTGAAGGCCGAAGGCGTCCGTGCCGGAGCGCCAGACTTGTTCCTGGCATATCCGAACAACAGTTATGGCGGCCTGTTTATCGAGATGAAAAAGACGAAGGGCGGCCACGTCTCGGATGCACAGAAAGCCTACCACGCTTTGCTTGCGTCGTGCGGTTACATGGTTGCTGTGTGCCATGGATGGCTTGAAGCCAAAACGAGCATCGAAACATATTTGAAGGCATAAAAAAGCCGCTCCGTGCGGCCTTTTTTAATCGAACGGTATGTCCAGCTGTCTGGATTCCACGGGCACATATCTAAGTATGGCCGCGTGCTGCTGGTGGAGCGTCTCGATTTCGTGATTCTTGATTTCGTCATACACTTCCGGCCCGTCCTTGCATGCCGTGAGCGTCGACATGAACGACTGCGAGCTGTCGAAGCCGTGTCTTTGGGTCAGATCTTTTATGCGCTTCGACGTGCATTCGTCGATGATGCTGTTGATCAGTCCGTCGATATTGATCATGTTGGCCGGATCCGCGTCCGCCACAAAGTCGAGCATCATCGCATATTTGAACAGCACATTGAGCTGTACGAGATTCGGCTTGCTAATCTTGAACGTGCAGTCGCTATAGCTGATGTTCTGTTGCGCCTGTTCGGCGTCATATTTGGCGATCGGCGCGTCATCCTCAATCGTGATGGGCTCGCCGATGGGTTCTTTTGGCATAATCATCCTCCTAAAGCGCGATTCTCAATCGCGGTCAAATCGTTCTGTGCAAGCTGTGCCTGCTTCCTGTCATAATCCTCATAAGCCTTCCATGTCGCCTGAATATATAAATCCTCGCGACCACGTTTGAGCTCTTCGAGTCCGGTGAGTATGTTTATGAACTCATTGATGGTTTGTTCCAGCGGTTCGAGCTGGGCGCGAACCTGTTCCTTTTCGGCATCGCAAAGCATCGACAGTGTGACGCCGTCGAGGATGCGTGCCCGCTCGTCAAACGCCTCAAGGTATTTCGCTTCCTTTGAAGCGCGGATCTGTTCCATATCGTGTATCATCCTGCCCAGCACATGGTATTGCTCCGGCAGATAATAATCGACGTTCACGCGCTTTTCGCATTTCGCCTCGATCTCATAAGCCGACGGTATGAATGTCGGATTTTCGAGGCACACGGCATCGACTGCGGCCAGCACGTCGTTCAGCGCGTATTTGTATAAAACGCGGAAATACGCGGCCACGGTGCGCACCTTGTCGTCATTGCTGTATTTCGGCGCACTCGGATGCGTCGACCATATATACGCCATGACCTGTCTTGTCTGTGCAATGTTCATAATCACCACTCCGTTTTGTCTGTGAATATATCTTTTGATGTATCTTTTTTCGATTCAGGCTTTGCGGCCGCGCCGAGTGCCCAGGCGAGCATTGCCCTGTAGTCGGAATTATATTCTTTGCCCGACTTCGTTTTGTACTCGCTCAACATGTCAAACGCGGTCTCGAGCGTGGCCGCGTCCGTCCTCTCTCTCAGCGACGTCAGCTCGCCTTCGGTAAACGACACGTTCGACCGCACGAACGTCTTTTGCGGCACGTCGGCGGCCTTCCTGGCAAACCGCGGCTTCTTCTGGGCGAACAGCCCTTCCTCGGTCAGCCACTCGATCGCCGAATAGCCGCCATCGACCTCGCGCAGAATCCCGTCCTCGACGAGCACCTGCCACGCCACGGCACTCGACGTGTTGCGCTCCGTGACTGGATAGCTCAGCGACGACGCAATGAGCTGAATCGCTTCGAGAATGTGCGAGTTCACCACCGGCGAACGTTTCGCACATTTCTCTCTGATATGCCTTGTGAACGGGCGCTGTAGGAAGTCGGATGTAAAGCGGAACCACATGTCATTTTCCTTCGCGGCTATTTCATACGCCGCGCTTCGAGCCGCCTATCCCTTACGGGATACGGCGTCTCAGTATGGTATGTCGTCGGGATACGAGCCGAAGTCAGGCGGCGGGAGCGGCGGTGCAGCCTGCTGCGGCGGATATTGTTGCTGCGGTGCCGTGGGCTGCGGTGCCGTGGGCCGGGCGAGCTGTCTATATCCGTCGATCTGGGCGTCCGATGGCGGCTGCATGACGGTCACGGCCCGCTTGATGTACGTGTTGACAAATTCCTTGCCTCCCGTCGATGTCGTGCGCTTCACCTCGATCTCGACTGTCGTGCCGACTGCCCGCTGCAGTGCAAGCGCGATGTCCGTCAGGTTTATCGGAATCTGACAGCGCAGAGTGTTCAGATCGAGCTTGATGTACCGGAGCGACGTCTCGTTGTTGATGTAGTCGGTCTTTCGGCACCGTGCCCTGGCATGTTCGCCCTCGGTCACGGTCATCTCATAAACGAGACACTCGGGAAGTGACTTGCCGTTCACGGTGCGTGCCGCATCGAGATGGACGGAATCGATCCGCACGATGTACTTCCCGTTCGGCAGCGCCTCAAACTGGCTCGGATCAGCCGGCTGGCATGTGTGCCAGGCGTTCAATAATTCCGGTGAAAACATGGTTGCCTCCTTATTCGACAAAGTCCTGGACGACGCTCACGAGGGATTTGGCCGCCTTGAACGTCACGGTGTTGTGCGCGGCGATTTCAATCGGCTCGCCGGTCTTCGGATTCCGGCCGCTGCGTGCCTCGCGTCCCTTGACGGCGAACGCGCCGAAGTTCGTGATGGTGAACTTCCCGTCCGCAACGATTTCGTCAATGACTGCATTGACGTAGTGGTTGATGACGGTGTTGACGTCCGATGGTTTGAGTTTCGTCTTCGCGGCGATGTCCTTTGCAATTTCGACCTGTGTCATTTCGATTTCTCCTTCTTGAGTTCGCGTTCAAACAGGACGTATTTGAACGGCATGGTTTCGGGAAGACGGCCGGTCCTGTCTCCGGCTTCCCACAATGATGATGTCTTGGTCTGGAGGACGCGTGCCTCGACGCGCTCCCCCTTTTCGTTCAGCGACACGACGTTCTGGGCAAAGCCGATGATGTCGACCATCGGCACGATGATCTCCTGGGCGCGTTTCTCGAAGGACGGCATCCATTTCGTCTGGCTTCCCGTCGGCGTGTCGATGTCGATGAGCTGCGCGTGCGACGTGAGTATGACGCCCATGTCCAGCGCGAAAACCTTCGTGAACACGCGCTTGAGCTCGTTCTTGTAAAGCGTGTATCCCTTGCCATAGCCGAAATCGTTCAGCGTCTGCACCTTTGCCGTGTCGCAGATGTGGATGTCGCAGAAGTCGCAGAGCTTGTCGATCGTGTCGATGACGAGGATTTTGAATCCGTGCCCGCCTTTCTGAAGAAGCGCCATGACCTCGAGGAACTCAAGCCACGAGCTGACGCGCACGTTCGCCGTCTCGAGATGGTTCAGCCCCGGCTCCGTCGCAATAAATATCGCGTCCTCGGCCCGCGAGCAGAACGTGCTCTTGCCAATCTTCGGTGCACCGTAAAGAAGCATCGAGAGCATCGTCATGTCGAACGGCGGCTTTGTCTTTTGTGTGGGCAGTTTGATCATTGTTCGTCTCCTATGGATAGTTCCTCGTGCGCGGCCTTCGTCTCAAAAAGTCCCTCGCAGTGGCTCAGACAGCCGTGCTCGCGGCACAGCGGAAGGTACGGGCACGGCCTGCCGTACTTCGAGCAGTTGCCCGTGTTCCTGAATATGACGGGATGAATGAGCGCCTTGCCGATGTCCCAGACTTCGGCGAGGTGTTCCCGAAGGTCCTCCTCGGTGAACTTGATGATTTCCCGTCTGAAGTTGTCGGCGGTGATGTCCTCGTCAAGGCGTGCCCGGAACTCATCCAGCGTTTCCGGCATCTTCCGTTCCGCCTTCGTCTTGCCCGTCTTGCTCTTGGCCAGAAGCTCCGCCTTCCTCGCCTCAAATTCCTCCTCGCTCTCGCCTTTTTTCAGCCTGATCTTCGGTTTCACGAGAATGTCGTATATCGCGCCGACAACGGGCTCGTTGAAAACCTTCGATATGGCGTTGGCATAGATCGATATCTGCGAATCAATCAGGATTCTGCCGATATACGCGTCGTCAATGGCGGATGTCGTCTTGTGTTCCAAAATATACAATTCCCCATTCATCCTGACGAGCCCGTCGACTTTACCAGAAAGACTGAACGTTTGCGAGTAGCGTTTTGTGCGCGGGTTGACGAGCGGAACACAGAACTCGTATTCGACGGCCTCGACATCGAACGGTTCCTGCGCGTACAGCTTTGTGTACTTTTCGACGAGCACCGTCGCCTTCGCGAGCTCCTGGGCGTCCATCCCGAGGGCCTCGGCACGCGTTTCCATTTCGTGAAACGCGCCGTTCAGATTGAAGTACTTGAACCAGAACTCAAGCCCCGTGTGGACGACGGAACCGAACGACAGTGTTTCCTGTTTTTCGGTCGGCACGAGCAGCTGCTCATACCGGTAATGATATAATTTCCGGCATGAAAGAAATGATGACATCATCGAGTAGGTCAGGATTCTCATGACTTTTCTCCCTCTTTCTGTACATTGACCAGTGTGACTTCGACATCGGATATATCTTTGTTTTTGCGGTGCAAATCCGCGGCACGCTGTGCATTGATTCTGTTCTGATAGTAGGAATAATATATATTCCCGTTAAGCTTGAACCGCACGCAGTACATGTACTCGAGCGGCCTGTCCGATATGATCGACATGACTAAACCTCCTGATAATAGTAGTTCGTTCCGACTTTGACTTTGTGAATGATATGACTGTCGAGAAGACG
>JAZODZ010000245.1:0-9635 GCA_045597285.1 Myxococcota bacterium | reverse complement strand
GCACCGATGCAGATATCTGTGGTACACGATTGATCGCAGTCCGTGCCTTCTGTATTGCAGCCATTGAGGCAAGTGGTAGATTCTTCATAGCCAGATTGATCGTCTTTGCACTTTCTCAAACTGCCATTCTCACATTTATTGGTATCGCATTGTTTGCAAGCATTGCCATCTGCATTGCAGCCGAGAGGACATTGAGAGCAATCGAATGCGCACGCAGTGCTTTCGCTATTACAAGTTTTGGTTGGACAATCGAATTTGTATTCATAATGAGCATCATAACCTGATTCGGATTCTGTACATTTATAAAATTGGCCGTTTTTACAAATGGTATTGCCTAACTCTTCTATTTTACACTTAGTATTACAACGCCCTATGCTATCACAACCATTTGGACAATTTGTTCCATTTTCTTCCCAATATCCATCTTCTCGACAACTATAGGAAATAAAGAGAATATCGTTAGATGTATCGCTTTTATTAATACATAAATAATCATTATAGTTATCATCTTTATTATACTTACAATTCCCTTCCATACTGCATCCCACCATCGATGCGCATACCAAACCGACTAATACCAAACTCAATTTATTCATATCCGATGCTCCTGACAAACCCGTCAAAAACCTATAAAACCGTTGATAGTTTAACACTTTATCGCGGTTTGGGCAATTTTTCCGTAGTCTGAATTATTGCTGTGGCCATACTTAATGACAATACTCTTCCCCTCTCCACAGTGGAGAGGGCACGGTGTGCAACAATAGGAGTCTGAACACAACTATTGAATCAATTGATTGGTATCGTTCACGCCGGTGAGTTTTTGCAGTTTGACGAGTGCGGTTCGATAATCGTGCAGTGCCTGGAGATACATCGAACGTTGTTCAATATATGTCGTCAATGCGGAAATCATATCGTTGACATCGCCGTCGCCGGATTCGTAATTGAGAAATTCCTGCGTCAGAAACCTCTTTGCAGAACGGCGCGATTTATAGGTAATCTGGATATTGGCGAGGTGAGTGGCTGTCGTCTGATACTGCTCGGAGACTTCGAGTTCGATGCCGGCGATGGCGAGCTGTCGCTGCGCCGTCATTCGGTCTGCCTTCGCGTCCGCCTGCTTGACCTTAAAGACCTGTCGCACGGGATCGAGATCCCATTTGAGCATAAAGCCGATGACAAAACCATAGCCGTTATATGAATCCGAAAGATAGAAGTTATCGGAATCGAACTTCGGCACCGCGTTGCTGTATTTATAATAGGCCTCGCCAGCGACGACGAGGTCTGGCCACCAGTTGAGCCATTGAATTTTGGCCTCCAGCCGTGCCGCATCTTCGGCCTGTTCGAGGAGTTTTAGGTCGCCGCGGTTCTGATGTGCGAGTGCCAGAACTTCGTCGAATGGCTTGAGCACGACGGCATCGGGATCGAAGTTCATCTCTTCGACCGCGATGGGACGCTCGAGCTGCGTGTGAATGGCGAGTGCGCGTTCGGCATAGTCGCGCTTTGCCGCAATCGAATTCTTGAGTCTGTACAGGTTTGCCGCCGCGATGTCGATTCTGTATTGATCCGTCTGTTTGACGCTCTCGTCGCCCTTTTCGATGAGGGCGTTGTATTCGTTCTGGATGCGGTCGACGTAGTCCTCGGCTTCCTTGATGATGTCGCCCGCGGCATTGGCGAGCTGGAGGCCGATATAAGCCCGCGAAACGTCATACTCGACATTCAGAATTTCGTTTTGGGCGCGTATTTCCTCGACTTTGAGGCCGATTTTTGCGAGCTCGTGGGTGTGGTAGACCTTCGTGGACGTGAAGATGGGAAACCAGAATTCGAGGTAATTCCGCGTCGTGAAGCCCCAGTCGCCGAGAATGTGGTCCCAGATGTCGTCTTGCGTTTCGTGGATGTCGGTCGTCTTGGGCTGCGGCCCGAACTGCGATTTGAACTGGAACTTGGGCGTCCAGTAATATTTTGCTTCCGAGAGCTGCGCCTGTGCGGCTTCGAGCGCGTAGTCCTGCGCATGGATTTGCGGGCTGTTATGCCGGGCCAGTTCGCAGGCGCGTTCGAGCGTGAGGACTTCCTGGGCGTTGGCGGCGGCGCACGAAAAAAGCGCGATGAATGCGGCGATGCAAATCGAATACTTCATGATTTCTGCGGGAACATGGAAACTTTTTCGATGTTTGCCTTGTGGAGCCTGTGCATGACGCCGACGATGAATCCAAATTCGGCTTCCGGCTCTGCATCGACGATGACGCCGCCTTCCCGTGCGGGCTCGCTATCTCTTACGGCGCGTTCGATTTCGTCGAAACAGGCAACCCATGTCTGCTTGTCGGCGGTGTGCTTTTGCTTGGAGCAGTCGGCGATGACCTTGTCGTCGAAGGATACGACGAGCGAAGACGTGACCTTGAGCGTGACCGTGCGCTGCTTGTCGGCTACCGCGCCGGAATTGTCGAGCGCCGGGAGGTTCAGCGCGACGAGCCGCTGCTGGTTGTCGCGGTCTTCCTGAAGCTCTTTCTTGGCCCTTTCTTTTTCCATGACGGGCGCCGCGACCATAAAGATGATGAGCAGCACGAGCATGACGTCGACGAGGGGCGTGATGTTGATGTCGGCCATGATGCCGCCGGCAGCCTGCATTGCCATTTGAAAAACTCCGTAAAATCTAAAATCGTCCGCTCAATCTGCGGGCACAAATTTCTGTTTATTACATGGATATGGCGGGAAATGGCACAAAAAAACGACTTGATGGGCTTATTTTTGTGCGCGTGCTATCTCGCTTTGCTCGATACGCACGGCTTTCGGCGCTATCTCGCTATGCTCGATACGCGCCTCAATGTCGATGGAATGCACACAAATTAAGGATGCGCGGCGTATGCAATAGCCGCGCAAAAAGGGCGTATGCCGCAAGGCATAGCCCTTTCCCCATAAAAAAAGAAAAAAAAATCCCCGGAAAGTGCCGTCCGGGGAATGTTTATCGGGCTATCGGTTTATTATTTCTTGCCATAAGCATAGAAACGACCGGTAATCTTCTTGGGTTCGACGCCTTCACGTGCCTTGATTTCGACGTTCCAGGTGCATCTTTCGTCGACCTTGCTGTTCATGCCCCACTTGTAATCGCTCATGCCGAAATAGGCGAGTTTCTTGTAGGGGTTCTCACCGGCGAAGACAATATTGCACGATTTGTCGGCTGGTGTCGAGAACGTGATCTTGTCGGACGAAACGGAGAGTTTGTCGAGCTGTTTGTCGAGCATGTTGTCGAGCGCGTTGATTCCCATGGTGCAGAGGCTCGACATGGTACCCGGTTGCAGAACGAAGGTGAGCAGGCTACCAAACCATGAAACATCCTGACCGGCGATTTTGTCGGTAATGGCCTGAACGAGAACCTTGCCGACGGCATCGCAACCGGCAACGCCTTCGATGGGCGAGTCGGGGTTGTTCTTGTTGTAGAATGCTGTGGCACCGAGGCCGATGTAGTAGGCCAGAATGTCGCCGATGGTGTCGATTTTGACGCCGTCACCCGTGTTCATCACGTAAGGCATGATCTGGAGAATGGCGGCATAGATGAGCTTGCCATAGGCGAGGTTGAGGTTGTGGCTGAGAATGTCAACCGTGCCCTTGTCGGCAGCGATGTCGCCGAATTTTGCGGTGAATGTACCCTTGACGGAGCTTGCATCCTTGTCGAGTGTCGAAATAGGAATTTCGCAAATCTTGCTGCCGTTCACGTCGGTGCCGAATTCTTTGCCGACGAGGCATTTGCTGAACGTTCCGTTGTGATAGAGGACGGATGAATAGGAATGCTTGTTGCCCGCGAGTTTGTTGTTCTCGTCGAGTTCAGTCGAAGCCATGCTGAACTTGCCATAGAGCGTAAAGTTCGTGGCCAGTTCGTTCGCGATCTGGATACCGCCCGTGGCTTCATCCCACCATTCGATCTGGCCGGTGAGCTGTTTGAGGTAATCGGTAATGACTTGCTTAATGCCGAACTGTTCGAGAATCTGATCGAGATCCATGGTGGAGAGCAAGGCGGCAATGACGGGGCCGATATCGGGAATCTTAGAGAGAAGATTCACGATCCAATCAGTCTTGGCGAGCGGCGTGAGAACCTGCTGCGTGAGGACGTTGGCGAGTTCTTCTTCGGGATGGCTGAGGAAATTGAGTACGAACTGAATCCAGTCTCCGGCCTGCATGTCTTTGAAGAGCGGGGTTTCGCCGTTTTGGCTGGCGGACGGCAGCAGGGAGAGGGCATTGAACTGGCTCGTCAGCGTGAAGTTGCCGGTGTAGGAATATTCGGTATCCACGGGCGGCTGGCATTCGGGAAGGTCGGGATTTTCTTCGCACGGATCGACAGGCGTCGTCTGGCATTCCGGGAGTGTGGGATCTTCTTCGCAGGGATCGACGGGCGGCTGTTCGATGAAGACGTCATCGAGAACGACCGTGACCATCCAGTTTTCGGCGTTCAAACCGTTGACACAGCCGTATGCGGCGTATTCGTCATTGATCTTTGCACGGCTGATGACGGCATAGTTGACGGGGCTGCTTTCGGTCGCCTGGAAGGCAACCTGCTGTCCTGAAATGTCACCGGAAACGTTCAGCGAGCCGAAAACGTCAGTTGCTTTGAGAGCGGCGACGTCTTTGGCGGTCATTTCGGACGAAAGGAGCTTCGAGCAGTTGCCATTGGGAACGGCATAGGCTTCGACATAGGTGAAGCCTTCCTGCGGGCCGTAATAGGCGAGCACTGCTTTGTAATCGACGGTCTTTTCGGTCGGCGTGGGGGGAACGACCTGCGGCTGAACGACGTGAACGGTAATGACCTTCGACTGGGTATCGAGTCCTGTCAGCGTATAATCGGGCGCTGTGAAGGTGATCTGGCTGTCGCCAGCGACCGAACCACTGTTCACGACGACCGTGGCAATACCCATCGAATTGGTCTTGACAGCGGCTGTGGTCGAAGAACCGTCCATGAGGGTTACAGTCGTGCCGGTAAGCTGTGCCTGAATATTTGCATCATTGACATACCCGGCCGAATAATCGGACAAATTAAGCGAGGTAAGGACGATGGAAACATTTCCCATCTGATTCGTTTCCATCGTCAGTTCGCAGTTCGAGGGAGAAGAGCACTGCATGTAGTACTGCAGCTCTTCATTTTCAACATCCGTAACACTCGTACTGTCATTGCAGCCGGCAAACGCCAGTGCGGAAGCACTCAACATGAGGGCGAACAAAAAGGATTTATTTCTCATATTCAACCTTTTTCAAGAGGCCATGCCGAAAAACCGACTCCGGAAACTTCAGCACAGATCGATTTATTTGAATTCACACCTGCCAAAAAAAGCAGGGAATGGTATTTTAATTATCTGCGATATAAAATCCACTTTTTAAAGCATAAAATGACAAAAAAAAGCAGATGTATGAACAACAAACGCGTCGCGTTTGAAACGAAGCAGCGCAGTTCCGCAGTCGTAGTGACGAATAACGGAAACTGCGCCGAATTATTCAAAATCAAAATGGTGTATGCGAAGACGGGGCCTCACCGGGCCTCACCCCCTAAATCCCCCTCTCCAAAGGAGAGGGGGACTTGTCCTGAACGTCAATCAGCCTTTGAGGGCTTCGGCTTTGTCGGTCTTTTCCCATGTGAAGAAGCCGTTTTCGGGGGTTCGTCCGAAGTGGCCGAAGCTGGCGGTCGGCGAGTAAATCGGGCGAAGCAGGTCGAGCGTGCGGATAATGCCGGCGGGTTTGAGCTCGAAGGTGCGGCGCACGCGGCGTTCGATTTCATCTTCCGCGATCGTGGCCGTGCCGAAGGTGTTGACAAGGACAGAGACGGGTTCGGCAACGCCGATGGCATAGGCGAGCTGGACTTCGCAGCGTTTGGCGAGCCCGGCAGCCACGATGTTTTTGGCAACATAACGGGCCATGTAGCAGGCGGAACGGTCGACTTTGGAAGGATCTTTTCCCGAGAATGCGCCGCCGCCGTGGCGTCCCATGCCGCCGTAGGTGTCGACGATGATCTTGCGTCCTGTCAGACCGCAGTCGCCCTGCGGGCCGCCGATGACGAAGCGTCCCGTCGGGTTGATGTGGTATTTCGTAGCGCTCGTGATCAGGTTGGCCGGCAGCGCCTTCTTGATCACGAGTTCCATCACGGCTTCGTGGAGATCTTTTTCAGAGACATCGGGGCTGTGCTGTGTCGAGAGGACGACCGTGTCGATCGCGAGGACTTTGCCGCCGCCGTAACGCACCGTGACCTGGCTTTTGCCATCCGGGCGCAGAAAATCGACTTCGCCGTTGTTGCGAACTGCCGAAAGACGGCGAGTGAGAGCATGTGCGAACATGATCGGGGCCGGCATGAGTTCCGGCGTTTCATCGCACGCATATCCGAACATCAGCCCCTGGTCGCCTGCGCCCTGTTCGGTGACGACGCCTTTGGAAGGATCGACGCCCTGGCAAATATCGGGGCTCTGCGATTCGACATCGACGAGGACGCCGCATGTCTCGTAGTCAAAGCCTTTGAGCGAGCTGTTGTAACCAATCTTCTTGATCGTGTTTCTCGCAATCGTCTGCATATCGACATAAGCCGAAGTCGTGACTTCGCCAGCAATGATGACGACGCCGGTCTTGAGCAGCGTTTCGCACGCGACATGGCAGTGTTTGTCCTGTTCAATGATGGCATCGAGGATGGCATCGCTGACCTGGTCTGCCATTTTGTCGGGATGTCCTTCGGTAACGGATTCGCTGGTAAATAAAAACTCTCTGTCCATTTCAATCTCCGTGAAAGCTCCCCAAAGCACTGGGGCAATTGAAAGCGCTTGGGGTAATTGGCCTGCCTAAAGACAGACTAATCCATTGGTCGTAACGGCCTTGTGCGACTGGGATTTTCAGACATACGCGGTCTCCTTTTTAGCGATGTTTGACAGGTTCGCAATACGGACAAATCAACCTGATGCCAGAAAGTTCTGACAGCCACAAAGTCGGGCGGCGCTATAAGCTTATCATTGCGGGAATGTCAAGGAAAATCGTCTTTAGGCAGGAAGTCGTTATTCAGAACTCACTGCTGCTTTCGCGGCACCCTCTCAATCGGATTAGGAAGAGACATTTTGTATGTGTTTTTGGGGAAATGGTTATGTTTGAATGACCTGATCCCCCGGTAGGCGCAACGCGCCAACCGGGGGCTACAAAACCGGAAGCCCTACGGGCTTCGTTGTCTCACGACTTTGCGTACACCGTGAGAGAACTCCCATTTGTTCAGAGAGTTTTAAATGCTTTTCTTTAGGAAGGGGGAGGGAAACCTTTACTTTTGGCACAAAAGAAAAGGTTTCCCCCACGCAATTAAATACAGGATCCGTTGTAGCAGATTTGTTCTTTCTTGCACTTGCCAGAACCGCATGGGCATGCGTTATCGAATGGGCATACCCAGGCTTTGAGGGAGCCTTCAAAACCGGGCAGTGAATCGACCTTCTGGCATTCGAAGTCATCGTTCGGACGAACCATTGGGGGATTGTCTTTGCCGTGGCAGTAGATCTTTCCGCCTTCGCATTTGTAAGTATCGAAGACGAAGGGCGGCATATTGTCGAGATAGAGCGGCAGGCTGTCGGCTTCGAGATCTGACCGGTTAGAAGGCGTCAGCTCGGGTATTTTTGCGGTATCGGGCTGGCATTTTCCACCGAGGCAGAGTTCCGTGCGGATACAAGTCGTGTCTGCGCACGCGCAGAATTCCTGATCGCACGCGAAGTCCTCGCTCTTATCATTGCCCAATTCGCTGAACAATTTAAGGCCATCCGTACGGTCGAGGACGCATTCACCGGCCTCGTAAGGCGTTTCTTCCGAGACGACGATTCCGCCCGGAGTCACGGAGTGCGTGTAATAGGGGCCATAATAGCGGCCATCGGGGGACGTGCAGCCTTCGGGGAGCGTGCACATGACGGTCTGGAAACACTCGAAGAAATTGGGAACGCATTTGAACCCCTTGCCCGATTCCTGGACGGCTTCGGCCTTGAGATCGCATTTGCCATCGGGATTTGTGCCGGAAGCCGCCGGGCAAAAGCATTTGTCGCCTTCGAGCGTGGCACCTTCCGGGCAGATGGGCGTGTGGAATTTGAGTTTTGCGCGTTCACGGGCGGCGGCCATGCCGTGATCGCCATCGGGGGTGGTGTCATTGGCTTTGGGGGCTTCAGCTGTCGGTTTGGTTTCGTCCGCCGGTTTGGCACTATCTTCCGGTTTGGTTTCGTCTGCCGGTTTGTCCTGCGAACCAGCTTGGGTATTGGCTTGAACGTCGGGTGTGTCTTTTGGCGTTTCGTCAGAGGCTTTTTTACAGCCGGAAATGCCGGCGAGTGCAATACAAAGGGCAGCAATAGCAAGGTGGTATTTCATAAGTGCTCTCCATCCATACGTTCAAAAAATCCCCGTGCGGGGCGTCACTATTATAAGGCAAATTATGCGTTAGGGGCTTTTTTTTGTGTAGATGTTGTACTCATGATTTTATTGACATTACCCGGTTTTATCCCTAAATGATTCTAACAGTATTCTAACGGCATTCTAACAATAATTGTTAGAATGCCGTTAGAATGTGATGGAAGCAGGCCAAATGTATCAGGAAAATATTGCCGGTAATTGAGGTATAAGGAAGGTATTATGATTCTTTATCATGGAAGCAATATAGAGATTCGTAAACCGCGACTACTCAATCTTCAAAGACCGACGGATTTTGGGAACGGATTTTATCTGACCAGTGATTTAGAACAAGCATCGCATTGGGCAGTACGCGTTACAAAACGTCGCAAAGAAGGTATCGCCACGGTGTCTGTATTTGATGTCGACACTGTGGGGTGGAATCAATTACAGATTCGTTCTTTTGACAAAGACATAGAGTGGTTAGAATATGTCTTTGCGAACAGAAACCAATTAAATGCCCAAGATGATTTTGATGTCGTCTTTGGGCCGGTTGCCGATGACCAGACCATGACAACGCTTGGCCTTTATCTTAGCGGGCGAATCAAGGCTCACATGGCCATTGAGATGCTTTTGCCTCAAAAGTTAAAGGATCAGTATTGCTTTAAAAGTGAGGCCGCATTGAATTGTCTGCAGTTTAAGGAGGCTTTGCAATGATTTTTCATAACAACAAATCCATGATTCCTGAGTTGCTAGATTACTATAATCAGGAAGTATCGCAAAGAATTGTAGAAAAATATCATTATGATTATATGGATGCCATCCGGGAGTTTGTGACCTCAGAAACGCATGCAATGCTCGAAGACAAAGAGTGTGAGTTGTGGGAGTTTGGCCCGGCTGCAATATTTGATATGTGGGAAGTGGAAAAAATAACAGGCGATCCCAGAAATTCTATTTATATCCGTGAGGAATAAAATATGTCAGACGAAGTGAAGTTTTTTAGCTATTTGTTGGAATACTACGCCGAACACAAGGATATGGCAACCGGAGACGTGATGCGTCTATGGGATGCCCACAACCTCGTGCCCTACATCATGGACAATTATTTTATGTATCACCAGGAAGCCATTGAAAATGCTTTTGCCGATATCGACAGCATGATCGCGACAGGCAAACCTGCGTGGTAGAGGTTTACCAAAGTAGGCACGTGTCGTGACACGTGCCAGTGAGCCGTATGCGCCAACGGCGCATAGGCGAGCACCGCACGGCGTATCGGC
>JAZODZ010000244.1:0-1837 GCA_045597285.1 Myxococcota bacterium | reverse complement strand
CCGAATGCACCGTAAAGCCCTCGACATGCGGGAACAACCAGATCGATGAAGGCGAGGCTTGCGATGGCGAGCTTTTGGGCGGCATGAACTGCGCGAAAGTCGGATTTGGCTACACGGGCATTGTCAAATGTCTCGACGACTGCTCGGGCCATGATACGTCCGACTGCAAAGCGCCCCCGATTCTGCAAAAGTGCGGCGACGGTGTCTTGGACGATGATGAATACTGCGATGGCGACCAGATTCGTGGCGGCCAATGGTATTCGTGCAAAGCATATTTCGGCCCCGGTTCGGAAGGCAAAATTTCATGCAAAAAAAATTGTACCGGCCTTATCATGGATTGCACCTCGCCATACACATGTGGCAACGGCACGCAACAAATCAATGAGCGTTGCGATCCCAACAAAGAGTACACCGAAGAAAAATTGATGTGTGCATCGACGTATGGTGAGGATGTCGAAGGCAATCGCGCGTGCAACAGTCTGTGCCGATGGAGTAGCTCCGAATGCGTGCCTCCCGAGCATTGCGGCAATGGCGTCGTCGAACCGGAACTCGGTGAACAGTGCGATCCGGGCATCAACCAGGCGATTATCAAAACCTGCGAGGAAGTCTATGGCGAAGGTTCGTGGGGCAATGTCACGTGCAACTCCTTCTGTCACATCTCGTACACCGGCTGTTTTCCCGGCGCTTCATGCGGCAACGGCAGCCTCGACAACGGTGTCGATGACAAGCCAAATTTCAGCGAGGTCTGCGATGGCGATAATCTCAACAAGAAGAAATGTTCGAGCCTGGGCAAGGGGTATTCGGGAACGCTCAAATGCCTGAACAACTGCTCCGGTTTCGATTTCACTGACTGCACATATACACCACCCGATGATACGCAGGCCGACGAATAACAATATTTAAATATTAGTATATACATACTGCATATATATTAATATTTGGCGAGGGTTATCGGCATCGATAACCCTTGTCGATTTTTCTCCGGATACTGCATAACCGAAAAAAATTAATGCCATGCTGAATTTAAAAACTTTTCAAATAATCCCCAAAGGCATCATCGTTGAGGACAACGATGATAATACGAAAATTCAGGTTCCGCTTTCGGGAAAAGATCTTATTCTCTTTGGCATTGGTGGTACTATCTTTTCAATAGTATTAATTTGTTTTTTTACAATGAATCCTGAAATTAAACAGGACAATCTTCCCCTTGCAATTGCGGGTATAGGAGTGTTTATTTTAGTATTTTCATCTCTTATTATTTGTGGTATTTCTACATCACGTTCAAAACTTATGATTCATATTGATAAAGATAAGAATCTCACTGTAATTGACACTTCTCCAGCATTCTTTGCCAAAAGGCCCATGATATTTTATAGCAAAAATAATAATAGTATTTATCAGACATTATCCCACAGGCAAGGCACGCACTATTATCTCAGTATGGAGAGTAAAAAATTAAAGTCACACGATTTAGACTCATACGATTTAAAGACATACGTTTTCCCAAAACTTGCTAATAACGAAAAGACAATGTTATGGTTATTATTTACAATTTCAGAAGTATTTGATCATGCTCCAAACCCAGTTGGGCCACCTAAAGCCGTTTCTGAAATTAGAACTCAATTGAATCGTATCAAACAGAATAAATCGGAATCCGAAAACAATTAAACGTTTATTACATTGCCCACGCAACGCACGTATCGGCTACGACGATAGCCGTGCGCATATTCGCCGTAGGCGCATAGGCGAATAAAACGCGCCGCATTGCGGAGAGACCGCCAGCGCCCTGTAGGGGCGCTTGATAATAGCCGTGGGTCTAGCGCGTAGCGCGTAACCC
>JAZODZ010000243.1:0-6891 GCA_045597285.1 Myxococcota bacterium | reverse complement strand
CAGAGCGCCGCTATGCCTATTACACCGGCAAGGAAATTACCAGTGAGCTGGATGTGCATTATGATGCCGACGGTCGCGTAATTGCAGAGATTACCTACGGCGAAGACCGGGAGATTGACCTGAATAATCCCAAAAAAGGAGCCCACGCGTATGAAATAGCGTGGGCCGCCCTGCGTATGCGCAAGGCGCATAGCAGGGCGACAAAACTACAACCGAACGATAGGATTGATGTAGCCGAGGAAACGGCGCCATGCCGGCGTATGATTCTTGGCCTCTTCGATGGCTTTGGCGAGAAGATCGTGCGCTTTTTTGACATCCTCCGTGTCGAGTTCGGCACCGAGTTTTGCCGCATCGGCGAGTTCTGTCAGGGCATACGTCGCGCTTTCGGAGCCCGCGGTCTTTTCGGCGAACGTCATAATCGAATGGTACGGACGCCACGAATGCCCGAACATCGACCAATACATGATGGCGCAACGAAGCAGGCGATAGATTTCATCCGTCTGCGTGCTGTTGCGGGCACCGAGAATAATGGCGATTTTGCGGACATAGCAGGCCAGGAACGCGAGCATGAGCAACGCCAGGAGCGTGTTCCAAATCGCATTCCAAGGCATTTCGAACGTCGAATCCTGCGGCATTTCGGCTTTTCCTCCGCTCTTGTCGTCGCGGGCGAGCTCGCCAAACAGCGATTCGAGGCTTTGATCGACGAATGCTGCGGGCGGTTCGTCGCCATTTTCGGGGAAGATTTCGAGCGTGACCCAGCCAATGCCATCGACGTAGATTTCGGGCCAGGCGTGGGCCATGCTGCCGAGAATGAGCACGGCTGAGCCCGTGCCACGCATCTGATTGTCGACTGCGTAACCGACGGCCACGCGAGCCGCAATGCCCTGCGAACGAAGCAGATAAACGGCAGAATGCGCAAAATGCACGCAATACCCGCGGAGCGAACCGAACAGGAATGACGCCGTTGGATCCTTCGCATCGATGTGCTTTGTCTTCATCGTGTAATAGCCATTCTTCTCAAGCCATGTCTTGATATAGAGGGCTTTTACGATGTCGTCGCCGATAAACCGCGGATCAATTTGGCGCACGATGATATCCGATAGTGCCTGATAGCGCGGATCGTCAGGAATTTCGAGGTAATGCTCGACTTTTTCCGAACTCCACTCGGCCGGGATGGAATGGCGGCCGATGAGGCGCGTCAGCTCCATCGTCAGGCCGACGCTTTCGACGCCATAAGCCGACACAAAGACTTTGGGATCGGGGTTCTGAATTGGGAAAACCTTCTGCCCCATGGCGAGTTGTGGCGGCTGCTGTTCCTTCATCAGGAACATCGAGGTCGAAACCTTCGCATGGAGGTTTTCATTCTGAACGTGTGCGGCTTCGAGCGCCTGCGATGTCGAGAGCGTTGAAATGACGTCGTCATCGACTGTCGAGGCGACGAGATGGTTGCCGTCATATTCGCTCAGAACAGTCTGGCGGAAATGGAAAATGCCGTCGTTGGGCGTGAATTCATCGTAAAACACGGCCACGGCCACAGGCGTGGGAGGCGAGTTGGGATTGGGCGAATTGCTGTCGTTATTGCCTTTTCCGCCGCCATTTCCATCCTTTTTGTCGTCGCCGCCACCATTGCCGCCTTCGCCGTCATCATCGTTGTCGTCGTTATCGTCGTCGTTATCGTCGCTTTGATCGCCTTTGGATTCCTCGTCGCCGTCTTTACCGCCGTCTTCGTTGTCGTTGTTGTCAAACAGACCGAGGGGATCGCGCACATCGGCGGGAATACGCGTGTTTTCGATGAGCCATGCGCCGAGAAGGGCAAGAATGAGGAGAACGACAATCGAATAGGCGACGCGTCCGGCTTTGGCATTCCCGAGGAGCATGAGAATCGACAGGAAAGCCGCAATCACGCCCATGCCGCGATAGACGTTGATGGGATCGTATCCGTGCGTGTAGAGATAGTCGGCAAATTCGCGCGGGTTCTGCAAATTGAAATCGCGATGGTCGAAGAAATTATAGACCAGCGTGCCGATGATCAGCGCGGATTCGATGGACTGCGCGGTTCTATAGCGCAAAGAAAGGCTTCGCGTGAGGAATACGATGCCGAAGATAATGCCCGAATAATACCAGATGCGTGAGACATTAATCGTCGAAGCGAGGTCGTATGCGCCCAAATTGTTGAGCGTGAGTGTGCTGCCGATGAAGCCGATGACGATCAGAATGCACGACACGAGCACGCACCAGAGCGTGCGCACGCGCCATTTGGTTGCGAATGCCGCACATATTGCCGCAACAATGACGGCCACGACGGCCACGATATGATAAGCCCCGTGCAGAAGTTCCCACGTGTAACCGACGGCACTGGCTGACAGGAGAATGACCTTGACGACCTGAACCCAGAGTGATTCCTTAACGCCAGAATTCATCTTGCACCTCCGGCTATTTCAGTCATGGCACCGGTCTTGACATCGACGATGCGGACGGTACCCATGGTGGCAAGTTCATCGCGGAGCGCATTAAATTCTTCTTCAGAATTATTGGAAACTTCGGAATTGAAGATGAGGCGCTTGAGTTTTCCGGGCTTTGTCGCTTTCTGCTGTGTCTTTTCCGGATCGAGGGAAATGACGAATGTCGGGCGAACGTGATAGCTCTGAATGAAATTCTTAACGCATTCCAGCCAGCTGCCGGGTTTGGACGGCACGAGCAGGAAGCAGTTTGCCATCGCGCCCTGCGAGACGAGCGGGGCCACGGCGAGCAAATCCTGGCCGCCACGGTTGCGGTGCCCAATCGAGTCGATGAGATCGCTGATGCCTTCTTTTTCGTTGTCAACAAGTCTTCTTGCGCCATCGGCGGCAAAATTCATGTCGCTCGACGTATCGATTCCGATGCCGTCGAGAAAAGACCTCGCCAGAGAGGCCGATGCCTCGTCCTCACCGCCCGACACGAAGTAAATGAACATGTCTTTTTCTTCGACGATTGCCGGTTCCGGGGCACGCACGACGAGCTTGCGGCTTCGTGCAAAGACTTTCCACAGGACGAGACGGAGTGGGTCACCGGCCTGATAACGGCGCATTTCAATGAGTTCGCCACGCGGGTCGCCTTCGGGATGGGAAAATCCGTCGCCCGATGTCCGCGTCTGGAATGCGGTCATGTGGTACTGGCTCTTTGTCGGTTCCACGACGAGCGAGGTTTTCTGAACCATCGGAAAACGAATTTCCGTCAAGCCAAAGATATCGCGGACGGTGATGATTCTGCGGAGGGAATGATGGCGACCGCGCTCGACGGGCAGCAGTTTTTCCGATGCCCAAAGCAGCGCTCTCGTTTCAACCCGGCGAATCGACGGCGTACCCATTTCGATTTCTACCGAAATAAACGGCATAAAAAACGGCGTGAAGACGCGGTATTCGGATGTGAGGTGCGCTCCCGTCTCGGTTTTCGTCTCGACCACCGGGATGTCGTTTGTGCGGTGCGTGACGACAAACACCAATATGGCCGTGACAATGCAGATGAACAGGATGACGGCGAATGCAAAAATCCACACGAGGATGCCGGCATACAATATCTGATTGGCATGCGCCGTGGCTTCCCGGAACCAGGCATAATAAATGACGGCCGCAAGGACGACCGTGAGCCATGTGAACGGGAACAGCCCATGTATCAGTTGCCAAGCCTGCTTGACAATGCGGAAAAAAGGCCGCGCAGTAGAGGTATTTCTTTTCTTTAGCCAGTTCATTGGGTCCTGCAAAAGAATGGGCTGACGAAATCAGCCCTGGTGTAACCTGTAAAACTCGGGATCGATTACAGGACGGATTCGGGATCGAACGTCATAAAAATGGCTTCCGATCCTGGCAGACCCTCGATCGAGATAAACAAATGGAGCCATGACTGGTTCAGAAT
This sequence comes from Myxococcota bacterium, assembly GCA_045597285.1. Classification (GTDB taxonomy): domain Bacteria; phylum Myxococcota_A; class Bradymonadia; order UBA4248; family UBA4248; genus UBA4248. The sequence goes on along the minus strand of JAZODZ010000243.1, from coordinate 3,000 downwards.
ATTGATGATGGCGTCCAGGATATCGCGGTGCGCTTTCGTGCCATGCAGCAGCATTTCCATTTTGACGCGGATGGGCGGAATCATGCGATAACGCCACGTGCCGAGCACGATTCGATTGGCATCGTAAACATCGCTGCTCGCAAGAATTTCTTCGCACATCGACAGCAACGGCCCGTAACCGATGACGTTCTTGTGTCCACCGGCCTCGATAAGTTTGGTGTTGATGTCATTCCAGAGATCGACGCTGTGCGAGACGTATTCCTCAAGGCGAGCAAATGCCTCGTGTGAACGGTTCGAGAGCATCGTAGCGCGAAGCTCGTCGGCGTTCTTGGGCTGGAGGTATTCGACGGCAAACGTCTGGAAGAGATGGTCATCGACGGTGCCTTCAAAGAGGCCGCTTTCGTTTGCGGTGCCGAGGATATAGACGTTTGACGGGATAAAGAAAACGCGTCCGGACTGGCTCAGGCGGATGGAACGCGCGCCCGGCGCCTCGAGATCCCATGCACCGGGGGCACCATTAGTCCCCTTGCGCCACGGTACCCTGGCGAAGCTGTCGAGCATGTGCGAAACCTCGCCGAGAACATCCTCGAGCCGCGCTTCGTCAATGCAATCGACCATAAAGACGAAGTCGCGTTCCGGATTATAAGCGGCGGCGCGGCATAGCGACAGCAGAAGCCCTTCCTGAATGTTGTCGTTCGTGAACGGCTCGAAGAAATATTTGGCATCGTGAATGTGGTGCGCAATCACCCGCGGCGCACAGTGATCGATCGACGGACGGCCGTTGAATCCTTCGCCCGAAATGCGGCGTTCCACGAGATCCTCATAGCCCATGTTGGCGTGGAACACGGTCACGCAATGAAGTCCGATTTCGCGTCCCGTCATCTGTTTCCACGAACTGATGAGCTGCTTGGAAAGATTCGCCTTGCCAATGTTTGCGACGCCGTAAAACACCAGGTTCTTGAACCGGCGAAGGCGGTCAAACCGCTTGTTGAGCATCATCATCTCGTTCTGCCGCAACGTTTCGGCGTCGGTCGGATAAACACGTTCGAGCGCCTTGGCAAACCGTGCCACGAGCGAGTCGAAGTCGATGATCGGCTGCCGCTGCTCACCATCGTTCCATTCCGTCAAGCGGCGGATGATGTGCGACGGCAGGTCGTTCATGCGGACGCTCCAAAGATAAAGATTCCACGTGTCAGCCGTCAGATCCTCGCGGTTCGGATTCTCGGCCACTCGCATCAGCCATGTCAGCGTGCGAAGCGGGAACGGCATGCATCCCGGCTCTTCATCCAGCTCGAGAATTGGGTCGCTCTTTTCCAGCCACAGGTTGCGGATGCTTTCATTCGCAATCTCGGCGTCCACTCGCGTCCGGAAATCCTTCAAATGCTTGATGATTTCCGCGTCGACAAAGCAATGCTCGCCATCGGGAACGAGCCATCGGCAGGAAAGGTTGGTGTCGTGCCATAACAGGCGTAACTCGCTCACATGAGCGCTCAGCGCGGCAGAAAGAATGTCGCGATCGTTATTATTTTCAGTCATTTTGTCATCCTGTTTGAAATTCGGCTGCCTTATGCAGTTGAACCCCACAGTCTACCAAGAATGCCTGTTTTTCGCAACTGACACGTGGGTTTGGATTTTTGGGGGGCACGGCTATCGGCGTACCGCCGATACGCCGTGCGTGGCGAGCTTCGGCCTGCGGCATACGCCGCGCCGTGGGTGTACACCCACGGTTATGATTACAGCGTATCGTGTGGGATTCGCGTGCAAACACTTCCTATTTCTTGCTAAAAATATAATCCTCGCTGTACGTTCGCACGTAGATCAGACCATCCTTTTCGACGATATATTCGGGACCTGTCTTCAATTTGAGAGTCTGGACACGGGTTCCCGAATACTTGTCGATGACATATAGAAAATCTGGTTCCATTGAAAAACCATATCCGGTAATGATCGAGTTGCCCGATATGATAAAGTTTTTCGCATTTGATGTCAGTGGCTTTGTCGTCCACAATATTTTGTTGTCTTTCAATGAAATGGCCGAAATATATGCGGTTTGGCCTTTGAAATCTTCAGCATAGCCGTTGCCGTTATGTTGTACATATAAAATATCGTCTTCTACGAGTGCCCAACTGATGTATTGTTCTGATGTTTTGGCAATCGACGAAAAATCCATCTTATGCGTCACTTTGCCGTCTTTAACTATCTGAAGCGTCATTCTGGTATCATAAAAAGTTCCATATAAATAAATTTGTGTATCGCCATTGTCGAAAACATCCATCAGAGGAGTACCGTTGAATTTCGCAAGTTCCGGAATCGGAGTTTTTTGATGATATGAACTGGGTGTCGATGAAATCGTATGGTTAGATTCCGTATAGGTGAGTTCGTTAATTTTGAGCTGATGTTTGACGAACCACGCTTCTTCATCCGTAATTGCATTCTTTGTTTTTGATTTTTGCTTTAACGTGACTTGTTTATGGGCTTTGTCGCGTTTGAGCGTCGCCCCCTTGGGATTCGGTGCTTCGATCGCGATGATTTCCCCGCTCGAAGGCGTCGTCGATGCCGCCGTTCCTGCTGGTACATCCTGTGCCCAGGTATTTGAGAACGACATCAATGATGCCAGTATGACCAACATACACAAAAGAAATTTCCTATTCATTTTTCATTCCTTTAGGAAAAACTTAACACATGATTTTTACTGGGGACGCGGGCGTCTCGCCCGCGTAAAAACTGATTTTGCAGATTGTTGAAATTGTTGTTCAGGCTTTCCTTAATAATATTGTTGTGGTCATAATAAATGGCAATACTCTCCCCCGCTCCAGGGGATCTGAGGAAGGGACATTTTGTATTAATGTATGTGTTTTTGGGGAATCCCCTACGGGGATGGTTATGGTTGAATGACCTGATCCCCCGGTAGGCGCTTACGCGCCAACCGGGGGCTACTAAACGTGAAGCCCTAACGGGCTTCTATGATTTGCACCATTGATAGCATTTGTCCCTTCCTTA
>JAZODZ010000242.1:0-7560 GCA_045597285.1 Myxococcota bacterium | reverse complement strand
CCAAATCCTGCGCCGCCCACGTCAACTCGCCAATGGCACCCGCCAGCGCCTCGTATTTCTGCACCTCGTCGAAAATATTCCGCACGTGCGCCCTGCCAATCGTCACGTTCACGGTTGCCGTGCGTGCCTGTCTGCGCTTCCTGCGCGTCAGCGCCTGCGGCCGGTTCGACGCGTCATGCCCGTAACGAGAATCGAGCGTCATTCCGCTGCCAATCGACATCGTCATCTCGCCGACAAATTCAAACTGTCTGTCCTTCGTTTCAATTCCGTATTTCATTTTTTCGCTCGCTATTGCATACGCGAGCGAGCTCGCCTATTGCATACGGCTCGCTTCTCTTTTTTTGTGGTCACGCGCCTGGAATCGGCGTGGGAATCGGAGGTGTCGTCGGCGAACCGGGCGCGGCACATGTATGCGTGTGCGCTGCCAGAGACGAGACACAAGCCGGTTGCGTGATGTAACGTGCTTGGCCATGCGCGTCAGGATCCGTTCCGTGGCCGTCATCCACCCATTCGGGATTCGGAATCTGCACCGCAGCCATCATCACGCGGCAGTCTGCCGCCGAAACATTCCCCGTCACCGTCGCGTCGCCCGAAGCTGTCACGCCACCGCCTATCGAGGCATCGCCACCGATGGCCGCGTTCCCGACAACCGACATGTTCTGTCTGAACTGCACATCCGCGTTCATGAAATACCCATAGTCGGCTTCGTCAATGCCGCAGAACGCCGCGCCCTTGCCCGTCACGTCATCGACATAGCCGACGACGACCGAGCCGGCCGCAATGCCGCACTGGTTCGGACGCAGATAAGGCGGAAGGTAAACAGTTCCCTCGATATTCCCGTTCATGCACGAGACGACGTCGGCAATCCGTTCCGCACCGGCACTGTCGCCGTCCGACAACGATGTCACCTTCCACAGTCCAAACATGAATCACCTCAAATATCGACATTCGTACCGTGCTATGTTGTTCACCCAGTCGCACTGATAAAAATCTACCAGACAGTTCAGTCTTTTGCCATCTTTTTCAATGAAAATTTGTGAATGATGGCCGATTTCACGGTCTATCACGCCCTCGATGGCAATATAGGTGCCGTCATACTTTCGCCGCTCAAGCACCTTGTCACAAAACAAACGTTCAGAAGTTGCAAAGCATGAATTGATTTCCACATATTCACCGTTTCCCGATCCCGCCTCAAATTCGTGCAGGCCGTCTTTCCAGATAATCTTTGATATGCGTTCGTTCGTCTCATCATCGATGATGTCGCCGTCAATCGCTTTCTGCCCTTCGATGGTCTGCGGAAGCCAGGCGACCGTGATGCGATTGCCTTGTATATCCACGACAAATCCCGCGCTGTCCTGAAGCGCCTCGAGCGCCGCCATCGGCGTTCCCGTCATCCGGAAATAATCGATTTTTCCAGAAACCTTCACGCTGTGGTTTTGCGATCCGCACTTCTTCAGCAGCGCGTCGATGATTTCCGAAATGTCCCTGTCGCGGAACGTCATGGTCACGGCCTGTGCGGAACCTTCGGGCAGCACCGAGCCTTCCAGCGAGAGGATGTTGCCGTTCAATGACGCGGAAATGATGTTGAAAACCGTCGTGCCCGAAGGCAGTTCGATCTCGATGGTGCCGCCTTTCTCGATCAAATCCTCGACAAATCCCTGCCTCGATGCCGTCTGCGTGTCTTCCCCGATGACGCATTCGACCTGGCATTCATTCGGCGAAGTCACAAGCCCCGAAATCTGGTTCCCGTCCTGTAAAATCAGTTTCTTTCCGTCGCACCGCAGCGCGACGACCGGGATGGTCCCGACGGGATCGAACTCTAGCGCACGGTTGCGGCAGACTTCCTTCGTGCACGCCACGCCGCTCAGTACCAGGTCACGCGCATACACGCTTATCCCGTCTGCGGAATCTGCCGTGAACGTCGTATTGACGTTTGTCAGGGCAAACTGCAGTTCGGGATAGAGCGGATAACCGCCCAGTGTCACGCCACCGGACGGGTTGTTCACATCGGCCACGAGCGAGCGCATCTGCGCGACCTGTTCGTCAAAGTTCAGCCCGAAGGCCATGCAGGCCGCCCGCGTGACCTGTACCTGCACCGACATTTCCGCGGCCTCGAAGCCGCGTGCCGAGGCATACCCGCCGGAACGCTCCACGATCTTTGCTCGCTTGCTGTACGAAAGCCCGGTCACGAAGCAAAGCGGAATCTGAACGTCCGCCCATGACAGATACTGCATCTCAATCCTCCCATGGCGTCCGTATCATCGTCGTTTCCACTGTCGCGATATCCGGAATAACGATCTGCTCGCCACCTTCAAATATCACGACATCGCTGTACAGATAATCGTTTGCCTCCCTTATCGCGTCGCACTGGAACTCGTCGCCGACATATCGGTATGCAATCGAATCCCACGTGTCGCCGTCCGCCGCAATCACTGTCCTCATAACCTGCCTCCCCGTGCCGTGATAAACGCGTTCTGCGCCGTCGCTCGCCGAAATTCACGGGACTTCACTGCCTGGCTCAGTGACAGTGCCGTCGTCTCGTTCCCGCTCATGTTGAACGTCTGCGACACGCTCTGAATGATGTTTCCCGCCCTCGATGCCCGAGAGTAATCCAGCGGCAATATCATTTCCGGCTGAAACGCACGCTCGCCCACTATCGAAGGCCCTGTCGCAATGCCGCCGTTTGCAAACCCGAACACATCACCCGCAAATTTTGCAATATTATAAGCTATGTCCTCACCATCATCCATTCGGTTCTTAATCCAAAGAATCACATCTGTTAAAACAGGAATTGCTTCCGTGAAAAATTTGACAAGTCCGTCAATGACTCGTTTTCCTTTCGGCGAGTCGATAATATCGAGGAGTTTTGTGGCAATCGGGACGAGAAATTTGATGACCAGTTCATTCTTTTTGCTTTCAAGTTCCCGTGTTTGTTCCATAAGACGCTCGGATTCCGTTTTTTGGATTGCCGAATCATCCCTAGTTTTGATTGCACCAGAAAACCTTTCCCAATCCAGATTTTTAAGCGTATTGTCAGCCTGAAGTCTGTTGATTTCGTTATGAATGCCTCCTGCCCAATCGAAATTTGAAGCGTTCTGAAAAACGTCTCCTTTATGATTCTTTTGGTACCTCACAAAACGATTGAACGCCGCATCGACCTCTTCCGGTGTTTCAAACGCACCGCTATTTTGGATATGATGATAAATTGCCTGTAGCTCCGTAACGCTCACATTCCCCATGTTAGAAATGTCTTTGTTCGCAAACATCTGGGATGAAGCAAGTAGCTGTTCATCAGATGCGCCTGTTTCACGCTGTATGGCTTTCAGTCGGTTTGCATAAACGTTAAAATTCTTAATATTGGCATCCGAGGTTGAAGATGAAAACCCGTTCACCATGCCAGGATATTTCATTTCGAGTTCCGCCACATAAACCAGTTCATCATCCGATGCGCCACTCAGTAAAGTCTGTACTTTATTAATAGCATTCACAATGGTCGAATAATCAGAACCTGTTTTGACATACAGTTTGCCGAGTAGTTTATTTGCTCTTTCTGGTTGCATTCCCTTGACGCGGTTTGCCTGATGCTCACGCTCGAAATTATGATTCGCCGCAGCTGATGCGGCCCGAATCCCCTGTCCAATAACACCAATTGCTGCACTACCAACAGCTTTCATTGTTCTGCCTGCTCCGCCAACCATACCAGCTATGTTATAAGCCTTTTGCAATCTTCCTCCTCTTATGTTAGAAGCCTTTTCCTGTTCCTTGACTGCCTGTTTTACAGTCTGACAAATTTTCTTCTCTTGCTTTTCCTCACTTTCGAGAAGCCTTATCTTTTCTCGCAAAAGCTTGATTTCATCTGTATCCGCTTTCTTGATGAATTTGAAATAAGCTCGTTTATTTTTGGTTTGTGCATCTTCGAGTTTGGCTTTTAACTCAGTAATTGTTTTATTTTTTACCTCAAGTTTTGCCAAAGCGTGAGCATTTTTTGAAAAAATATCTATCGATTTTAACTGCCGCCTGTATTCTCTATTTTGTTCAATCTGTTTTCCAAGCTTTATATATTCAGTATTTTTCAATTTTTCAGAAAGCTCGCCAATGCGTTTTACGGCCTCAAGCCTTTCATTTTCATTTGCCGCAGTATGATCTCTTAATAATAATTGTTTTTTCATTTCTTCGGCTAATGAATTGTATTCTTTTTGAGCCAAATCACGTTTAGCACCCAACCTTACATACTCCCCTTCCAGTGATTTGATCGTGTCGATCGTGTCTTTTGAAAATTGCTTTAATATTTTTTCTGAGTCCTCTGAAGTGCTTTTCATTATCGAATCTATTGTTTTTGATATTTTGCCGATCTCGGCATTTACCTCCTCTTTATCCATTTTCACACTAATATTCGATAAGGACTTCTTTAAGTCTTTAATCGTGTCTCTCGTCTTATCGTCATTCAAAACGAGTTTTAGTTCATAGCTGGATGTCATTTCGCTCATTTTTGTTTCCTTTTTTTGATCATGTTGCTATAACCAGTCGTCTTTGTTTGAACGTCTTTCATGGAGGATGTTATGAGTAAAAAATATTATTATATAGACACTCATACAGGCGAAAGAAGAGAACAAACCTCTTTTGAGCACCATTGCGAAACTATTTTTATCGCCATCCTCTTTTTCCTTTTCTTTGTTCTGCCAATCTGGTTCTGGATTATCCGGTGATTAGCGACTGGTTACTTCCATTCCCACCTTCATCATTCTGAAATGAAAATAAACCGCATCTATCGGCATTTCCATGAGTCTTGTTAGGTCTGTGTGGAACTCGACTGAGAGCCGTCCAAGGGTTGCGTAGAGATTTCGGATATCCCTGTAGGTCCTAAGTCCAAAGCGAGCCAAAAAAAAGACGCCATCTTTGCCAACATGAGCGAATCATGCATCGGAAGTCTTAAAAAGTCGCTCGCCATTAAACCTTCTGTGCCCTTCATGGCCGCCAAAAAACCGGATGCCAACTGAAACTCAAACTTTAACTGCTTGTCGTTCACGGCATCCATCATAGAGACAGATTCAGCGTCGCAGATCTGCGTCTCAAAGCGTTGTATCTGCCGAAAATCGGCCACGGACAGTTCCTCAAATTTGAGGTTAAACTCTTTGATTTCCGTTCCGTTCTGTAGTTTGAACGGTTTTGTGAGTGTGATTTTTTCCATAGCTTTCTCCATTTGACAGTATGGTTTAATTGTAATACTCATGTCTTGTGACGAAGACGGAGGTGTAAAATGTTCACTACCTACGATGACGATCCACAACCCCAAAAAGATGACAGCTCTAAAAAGAGTAAACTTGAGCTAGCCATTGATTTTGTCTTCACCATAATCGAAATAATACCGTTGTTATTCTTGTTTAGTTTTATCGGTTTGCTTGTTTATATCTTCCTGTTTTAACTCCCTGTTGTTATAATCCAACCCCGTCTTGAGATTGTTTCAGCCGCCTTTTGCGCGGCTTTTTTACTGGTTCTTCTTCGCGCATCATGCTTTTCAGGCACACGCTTTCGTGTGCGTTCCAGTCATAAACCATAATCGTTTCGGGTTTTAGGAAGTCGCCGCATATCACGTTCGTTTCGACGACCATCATCGCCTCGCCAAAGTCCGACGGAATGCCGTGTTTCAGACAGTGCATGACGAACTGGCCCAATGCCTGGCACTGTGCCTGTTGCACGTTGTCCGGCATGATATCGACGGCATACACGTCTTTCAGCGCCGCGACGCAGGAGTTGTGATCCGTGTGCCCGGCCAGCTTGCGTTGCACAATCTCCCCGATGAACACGCCGTTGCCGCATGACGGTTCAAGCCACGTCTTGCCGATTGCCCACACGTCGTCTCCCGCGTTTTCTTCTTCCATGAGGCCGACCATCTTCTTGACGATGTGAATCGGCGTAAACACCTCGGCGTGTTTTCGCACACGCTCGTCTGATTTGGTTATGCGTGACATTTAAGACCTCACGGCATCAATGCGTTCTTCGACTGGCGTAGGCGGCAAATCATCCTGTTCGCCATCGACCGGCACGGCATAGTGTGGTGCAATAATCAGCGTACAGATGACGGTTTCGTCTATATTATCGAGGTACTCGCGCATCCGTTTGACCGACAGACGAACCTTTTCAAAGCCTCTCGAATTTGAGCACCGTTGTTCAACCTTCGTTTCCCATCGGCAGTTGTTTGGCGTAAAATCCTTGTCGTTGTTGATGCGCACGAGCGACAGTTCGTCGGTGTAACCGTGTTCCCATGCCCAGTCTTCAAAAACGAGAAAATCTTTGCGCCACTCTTCCTGTACGCGGATGCCCTTGCCGCCGAGCCGTTCGTAATCTTTCTGGCCGGGATCATTGCACGCGCGGCACGTGGTTTTCCAAATGTTGTACAGGCGCGTCTTGCTCAGTCCCTGCCATTTTCTCTTGAACGGGGAATCATCTTTGTAAATTACAGACGATGCGCCCGGTGAAATCTCATATTCAAGCGAATCATCGAGTTTGACGGCCTCCGCACGCGTCACGAACCGGCAGTTGTCCGGGCCATAAGGCTTGCTTCTGTCGATTCTTATCAGTTCTTTCCCCGAATCAATACCGGGCTGATAGCCTCTTTCCTTCACCGCCCAAAGTGTGAATGTCGAAAATTCCTTGAACTCTTTGGCGATTCGGACTGGATGTCTGAGGCCGTGCGAAACATAGAACCCGTGCTCGGCCTTCGCCTTTTTTACCGTATCGCACCAAACTTCATACAGCGCGTTCATCTTTACTCCGGTCGAAACTGCGCGGCGAGCCGTATAGGCTCGCCGAATCGCTCACAGCAGCTCATCGACTTCGCTTCGGTAATCCTCGCCGTTGATGACGAGTTTTCCGCTTGCCCTGTCGATGTTGAAGTGTTCGTATTTGCCGTCCTCGACGACGCGGTATTTAACCAGCGAGACGTTGTAGTCGCCGGTTGATTCCGCGCCGGGATTTTTAGCCGACTGCGGCACCTGCGTAACATAGCCCGCAAAGTAGCAGACGAAGCCGACGACGCGGATGGCGCCGTTCGGTTCTGTGACCTCGCGAACCCATCGACCGACATAAGGCTTGAGCCCCTTGCCGGCAAGGTTCATCGACTCCTTCGAGTCTGGAACGGTGATGCCCATCGACAGATCGCCCAGCCTCGACTGATCCGGCACGGTCTGCGATCCCATCATCTGGATTGTGCCCGTTTCAAACGAAATGCTGGGCAGTGTGAGCGTGCAATCGACCGCCGCAGGCGTGTCGGACGGCACGAAATCCGGCGCGTCGTAAATCGTCACGCCCTTGACCTGCCCGTAAATCGGAATGCGTTTCATGGCTCATTCTCCTTATTCGTAATAGACGCTATAACCGGCCTGGCTGAATGCGACATCGAGCTCGGCGTATTTCATCGGAGGCGTGACCGTCGCCTCGATATCCCAGACGAACTGCCCGAGCGCGATGCTTTCCGTCGGGTTGTGCGCTTCCTCGAACCGGCACTGCGCCTCGCCGATGATTGCGCCGATCGACCTGAGATAAGCCAGATAGTCGTTCTCT
>JAZODZ010000241.1:0-12860 GCA_045597285.1 Myxococcota bacterium | reverse complement strand
CGAATTGCACCGAAGATGAAAAAGCGGCTTGCGAAAAGCCCAAATGCGACTGCGCGACTGGCGCGAATTGCACCGAGGATGAAAAAGCGGCGTGTGCCTTGAATTGCAATCCGGATACTCAGCATGAATATAATGGCGCGTGTGAAGATGACACCGTCGAGCATTGCGGCACACACGAAAACAACTGCACCACGTCGATCGACCATTGGGGCAACGGCACCTGTACCAACAAGACCTGCGTCCCGACATCATGCGCCGAGGGCTTCGAATTGAAGGGCACCGCATGCGAGGCGTGCGATGCCACCTGTGGTTGCGGCAAAGCCCAGGTTAAATACGAAGACAGCTCTGATTCGTGCAAAGAAGCGACGGATTGTTTCTTCGCCATCCGTTCCGCCGCCGATTTCTATGCGATGGAACCGGACAAAGACTATGTCCTGACCAACGACATTACCATCGATTACTCCGATGCACCCGAGGGGTACGTCGCCAGCAAACTCAACAAGAAATTCTTTGGTGAAGGCCATACGATTACGGTGAATTACGAGGGAGAGGATTTCCATTCGCTGTTTGGAACGCTCGAAGGGCAGATTCGCAACCTGAGCCTCAACATTCATTACAAAGCGCCCATTGGCAAGGTTGTCGATGACAAGAATGCCTTTGGTTTACTTGCCGCTGTAGGCGGTCGTGGCGTCGAGCTGTGGGATGTCGATGCCCATTTTGACGTCGATATCAGCGGAGCCAAATCTGGTGAGAACTTTAAGTTTGGCGGCCTGATCGGAACATTTTCATTTCCGCCCATCAAAGACGGTGAAATCTCGAATGTCGCCGTGGATGGCACGATTAAAATCGACACAGAGGGAGCAACTACGCCTTTCCAGACCATTGGCGGTATGTTTGGCGATTTCGAAGGCAGCGTGAGCTACCTTGCTTCGGATGTCAATCTCGATATCGCCGCCAAATACGCGATGGATGCCAACACCAAATACCTTCCCGAAATCCAGATTGGCGGTATTGTCGGCCGCATTTATAACAACGATGGCATTCTTCACAGAACCCGTTATGGCAATCTGAACACCGAAGGGCAGATCAAGGTGAACACCAACCTCAATGCCCAAATCGGCTGCCTTGTGGGTTCCAACCGCAACATGACGTATGATCAGGCTGGCGTTCCGACCGTCAAAGAGATAACGAAAAACTACACATTCGACGATGTGTATTCTCATTGCGCCGTCGAATACGAGTTCTATCAGTGCATCTCCTGTGACAAAGCGGCGCTGTATGCCGAAGATGTGGGCATTGGCGGCATTATAGGATCTGCCAGAAAAGTCATTTTCAAACAGATTTATTCGGAACCGACGCTTGCACTGACGGTTGGGCCGGAAAGCGACGGCAGTTCCGAATTTGCCAAGAGTACGGCAAATATCGGTTCGGGTGTTGCTGCGGCTGGCATTATCGGCAAAGGCTCGGGGAACTTGCTCGTGAATGATCAGGTAAAGGGCAAAATTCAAGTCATCGCCCAGGACGGCGTCACGACTCCGACTGCCGTCTATTCCGCGAGTATTTTTGGTATGCAAGGCAATAATCACGCATATTCCAGACTGTTCAGCGTTGGTGCGGACACCGTTTTCTCGTCCAAGATTGGGAACAAGGAATTCCCACTCGACAAGGCCAAACAGCTTTATTTCGATGGCATTGTCAGCGGCATCAGCACTACAAATACCGGACATCACATTGCAGCAATCGATCAGGCCGTCGTCAGATATAAACTCGAAGGTTCCGATGGCATTCAGAATATCAACAAGAGTGCGATTGGTGGCGAGCACATTGCGAACTCCTACTACAAAGCCAATAATGACAATGCCGTTGTCGTCACAAGAATAAGTGAAGGTGCTCAGGCAAAGAGTTTTAAGGATGTTTCTTCGACGGGTTCAGATCACGATGTTTATGGAACCCTGAGTGAGCAATTGACCATGAATCCTGAAGGAACGGATGTACAGAATCCGACCTATGGTTTCTGGTTTGGAACAGCTCCCGAAGGCTATAGCGTAGGCTGGGGCTGGCTCGGCCGGGATTCCGGGACTGACGATGTCATCACGTCGCAGGTTGCGTTCCAGCATAATAAAGAAAAAGCCAATTATTGCTACGAGAAGGGCAAGAAAGCGCCCTGCGACGATCTCAATTAACGTCTAAAAAGCCTCCCGTTTGGGGGGCTTTTTTTATGGGCACGGCTATCGGCTTTGCCGATACGCCGTGCGTGATCGCCGCTATCGGCGTCGCCGATACGCGGCGATAGAGACGTACGGACTGCACGTCTCTATCCGGATTTTTCGTTCGCTTATGCGCATACGGCGAGCGGGCACGTCACGTGCCTTCTTACGGCATACGCGCCACGGTCAAAAAAAAGCGCGGCCTTCTGACCGCGCTCATGTTTTTATCTTTAGCCGATATTATTTGAAGATATCGAAGCCAACCGTGAAGAGGATGTTGTTCGTAATCTGCCAGTCGAGCGTGACGAACGGATCGCGCTTGATTTCGAGGCTGTAGTCGAAGCTCGCCCAGTTGGAAATCTTGACGTTGATCTTCGCCATGATTTCAGCATGGATGAGATCGGCACCTTTGTATATATCCTTGTCGTAAGAACCCTCGAACGGATAGTAAATACGGCCATAGAGTTCCCAGTTGAAGCACTCGACGAGAACGCCCTTGAGATCGACGCTACCCTCGACACCGATGGAGGACGTCCAACCGTCGCCCAGGTAACGGACATCGTAATAGGCATCGTCATCTTTATCATCAAACGCAGTGTAGCTTTCGCCATCGGCATAGAGTTCCTGACCGGCGATACCGACTTTGAAGGAGACGTTGATCGGCGTGCTCTGATAAGGATCCATGAAGAGACCAACCGATTCCTTGAGCGTCAAAGGAATACCGGCGCTCGCCATTTTCGTCGATTCCTGCGCTTTCAGAGGTTCGGATTTCAGGAGGTGGGCACCATCATCGGCATCTTTCTTGTCGATTTTGGTCTTTTCGTCATAGTAACGGACTTCGATGTCTTTGTCGCTGATGTAGTAGCCCGGGAAGATCGAGGTCGTCAGCTGGAAACGGGCGAAGGGGCCTAACCATTCGACGGTCGGAACACGATAGAGCAACAGGGTTTCGAAATCGAGTTTATCTTTCGATTTGACGAAGGAATCGATGGTCGGCGTCTTGGTCATCTGATCTTCGAGAGAAAGTTTGTTCTGCCATTCGAGGGCACCTTTCTTGTCGAATTTGAAGACGCCGTCGATGCCGGCATTGAGGAGAAGACCGAACGTGAAGGCGATGCCATCCGTCACGCCATCGACGTTTTTGTTGTAGTTCATCTGGGCTGAACCACCGATGTGAAGTTTGGGATACCAACCGGCATCGCGTGTAATCCCTGCTTTTACCGTTTTCTCGAGGTCTTCGTTCTTGATGACAGCGTTCTCGGTTTCAATCTTGACACTCGAATCACCCTGGACAAACGAATTGTCCTGGGCAAATGCGGTTGAACAAGTTCCCAATACGCATAACGCGCTGGCAGCGACTGTCAGACGCTTAAATACATTGTGCATACCTTCTCCTGATGACAATATTATTGAAAATGGTTCTGAAAAACCACGGTTACAAAAAAAACGCGATATGTCTGGACGCACGTTGCTCCAAAACAGAGCATAAAATTAGCACTCAGATGACAAATTTTCAACTTTTCGACTTTTCGTTCTTTGGTTCCGCCATTTTCGACACGAATATCGAAACGCCGAAAAGCAGGCACATGGGCAGGGCGAGCAATATCTGCGTCAGGACATCGGGAGGCGTCAACAGGGCGGCCATGATGAATATCAAAACGACCGCGATCCGCCAGTGCTTCATCAGCGAACGATGCGTGATCACGCCGAGTTTTGTCAGAAAATAGCTGAAAATAGGCATTTCGAACACGATGCCGAAAGCCGCGATCAGGCGTATGACGAGATCGTAATACGAGGCCATCGAGATTTGTGCGGTCGCCGCAAACTCCTCCGTCATGCCGGCTCCAATCAGTGCCTGAAGGCCGAACGGCAGGACGCCGAAATAACAAAACGCTGCGCCGGCAATGAATATGACTGTCGACCAGAAGACGAGCGGTACAATGGCTCGTTTTTCATTCGCATACAGTGCCGGCGCGATAAACCGCCATATCTGGAAAAAGATCCAGGGCGAAGCGAGCATAAATCCGGCGAGTACACTGAGCTTGAGGTAGACAAAAAATGGCTCGACGGGATTGAGGAAGATGAGCTGACGCGATTCTTCCGGCAGTGCGTCGTAAACGGGCATCGCCAGAATCGCGTAGAGTTTGGGGGCAAATGAAAAGCACACGATGGCACCCACGCCCAGCGCAGCCAGACTTTTCAGCATCCGGGAACGCAATTCTGCAAAATGCGCGTAAAAAGGCATTTCCTGTTCGTTGTTGGGCTTTTCGGGGATGTCGGACATTCTGCCACCAAATAAAAGGGTTGCGGCGCGTATGCAATAGCGCCGCAGGTGCATCGTAGCCGTCAGGCTAGATGCACCTCCAAACATAAAATACTAAGCATCGGGATGTCGTTTCATGCCGAGACGTACAATCCTTTGCGCTTTCTTGTCTTCGTGAGTCGGAGATGGGAGACGGCAGACTTTGCAGAATGCCGGATGCTCGCGAACGGGTTTGAGATGGACCGCGCGATGATTGCGGCCGCCTGTCGGCATGGGCAGTTTCACGCGAATGCGCGTCACCTGAACCGACAGACGTTCGGGCAGAAACGCCGGTTTGCGCAACCGTACCGTGCGATGTCCGGAACGCAAAACATGAGTATTTTCAACGGGATCCGCATTTCGCAACGCACCGAGCGGGCGCGACATGAACGGCGACGGAACTGGCGCATTGTTCGCTGTCGGCTCGGAAACTTGCGATGCCTGATTTGCACGATCCACGTGGAACGGCGAACGGCCAGTCTGTGCCTGGATTTCGCGAAGCTCGGCGCGTGCGGACTCGATGGCCGCGTGCGTTTCATCCGAAAGGCTGTCGATCGGTTTCGACGCCGTTTTCAGCTCGTTCCGGGCCGAATCGATCTCGGTTTTCACGACGGAGAGCGAATCCTTGATTTCGCGCAAATCGGCATCCTGGGTCACGGCATCGTTAAAAGACGTGGCCGCGCTGCGCAGTTTTGCACTCCACTTCCCAATCAGGCGAGCGGCCCGCGGCGTATGTTCCGGCCCCAGAATCAGAATGGCGACCAAAAGGATAAATAAGATTTCGGGAAATCCCAGCCCAAACACTATTCGTATCTCAGACCTTCGACAGGCGAAAGCTGCGTCGCCCACCACGAAGGATAAAGCGTCGCAAGAAAACAGATGAACATCGTCGCAAACGCAACGCCGCCAAATACTGAAAACTCAAATTTCACCGGCAGCGACCCGATGAGGTAAACCGTCGAATCGAGTTCAAATTCGTACAGCGTCAGCAACTCGCAAGCCGCGAACCCGCCCAGCAGCCCCAGAATTGTGCCGATCCCGCCGATCATCATGCCCTGATAGATGAACATGCGCATGATCATGCCGTCGCTTGCGCCCATCGACTTCATAATCGAGATGTCGCGCTGTTTGTCGAGCACCATCATGATCAGCGTCCCGACGATGTTGAAACACGCGACAATGATGATGAAAAGCATGATGATGGTCAGCGTGATTTTTTGCAGATGAAGGCTGGCAAACAAATTCCGGTTCAGATCCTGCCAGTCGATGACCTTGTATCGATCCAGCCCCGGCATGTTGTTCAGCTTTGGCGTGAGGCTGTCGCGAAGGTCGCCGGTCTTATTGATGTCGCGGACGCGGACTTCGACGCCGGTCACGACGTCATCGAGGTTGAAAAAGTCTTGCAGTGCCTTGTAGTCACAAATCAACAGCCGGTTGTCGTAATCGTAAAACCCGGAATCGTAAAGCGCGATGATCCGGAATTTTTTCTGCGTCGGTTCCATGCGGCCTGGGCCGAAACTGCGTTCGCCCACGATACCACGGCGCGGCGATATGACGCGAACTTCTTCGCCAATGCCGACTTTCAGCTTTTCGGCGAGCACACGGCCGATGATCACGGGAGGCACGTCGCCATCGCGTTCGGGATGGTAGTGCAGGTCTTCGAGAATGACTTTGCGCTCCGAATCGTCCGCCGCAATGATGTATTTTGCCAAGTCGCTCACGCCCATCATCGTTTCGGGTTCCACGCCCTTGATCAGAATGCCCGAAACCTTCGAACCAATCGCGATCATCATTTCGTGAAAAATAAAGGGCGCTGTTTCGAGCACTTCCGGCGAAAAATCCTCAATCGTTTTCTGCACATTGCGGTATTCGCGGAAATCATCCTGCTTGTATGTCATGACAAGCACGTGGCTGTTCACGCCCAAAACCTTGTCGCGAAATGTTTCTTCAAATCCGCTTGCGACGGTGACAACGGATACCAATGCCATGACGCCCAGAGCCACGCCGAGAATCGAGATGATCGAAATGATCGAAAGGCTTACCCGCGAACGGCTGAGAAGATAGCGAAGGCCTGTAAAATACTCAAACATGCATGAACCGGTTAAGAAAACTCTGATTCGAGTTTCACTGAGAACGTGGGCGCTTCGCCCGCGAAAAAAAGACAAAAATTTTCGCTTTTAACCCTTTACACGCCTAGATTCAATCCACATTCATTAAGATATGGCATATATTTCATTTATACGGATACTTTTTGCACCTTTTAAAACGTTGTGATAGGTTCAAAAATAAGTAATCGTGTCTGATTCTTTCGAGAATCGGAATGCTGTGATTATTGTCCTGGAGGTTATATAATGCGGAAAAATCCGGGCCTTTGGCTTTGTTTATTGATGTTCATGCTCATGCCGTCGTTGGTTTGGGCCAATACTTTGACAATCGAAGACGTCGATTTGCCAGAAGCAGGCAGCGCGGCAAAAAATGCCGATGTCTCAGTTTACTTTGACCTTCGTGCAGGAGAGCAGGCCATTACTGGTATTACTGCGGATAATTGCTCAGTTCTCATCGACGGCAATGCTCCCGAAGTCAAATCCGCCGAAATCATTCCATTTAAGGATGGAACGCGCGGTGTCGGTGTCCTTTTCATTTTCCCAATCGCTAAAAACTATGACGAAGAAAGTTTCGGAATCAGGGAATCGATCAGTAACCTTCTCAAACTTTTCAACCGCGATATCGATCTCCTAAACCTCATTCCTTACGACAATTCGGCGACGTCGACAGGCTGGAAGAAAGCCTCCGAAGGTGCCACGAGCAAGGCACTTTCTGAAATCACCACGGAAAGCGACGTCCTCGAACCAAACCTTTTCACGTCGTTTTCGCCGGCCATCGCGATGCTTAAAAATCTCGAGGGCGTATCAAAGAAATATGTCGTCATCATCAGCGATGCCGAAGGTGCTATCGTCGGTCAGCCTGAACGCGCCAATCAGATGATCGGAACCTTTACCGATCAGCTCAAACAGAATCACATCACGCCGATCGTCATCGGTTACAGCCCCGATGGTGCCGCCGCCATGACGAATATTCCGCTCCTCAAGCGCATTGCTTCCAACGGGAACGGGCAGTATTTCCAGGCCGAACGCCGCGATGCCTTCCAGCAGGTCATGACCAATGATGTCTATAACTACATCTATGGCCGCTATATCTATCATGCCGTGCTCGACATGAATAACCCCTATCTCGAAGAGAAAAAATACAATCTTCAGCTCGTCGTTAAAACAAAGACGAGCGAGGATAAGGCTGCCTATCAGATCGCGTGGCCGGCACTGAAGAAAGACCTTCTGTGGCTCTGGCTGACTATCGGTGCATCTGTCATCATCATCGGCGGTGTCGTTTTCTTCATCGTTGCACGTCGCCGCGACGACGAAGAAGAACCCGAGATCGAGGAAGGACCGCAGGAAGTTTGCTGCGCCACTTGTGGCAAGGTGCTGCCGAAACAGCTTTATGGCTTCAACGGCGAATTCTGCCTCTCCGGCGGCTTGCCTGACTGCCCCTACTATCAGATGCCCGACCGTGGTAAAATCCAGATCACGCGTGGCGTGCTCGCCGATACGACTTTCTTTATCAAGAAAGATATGACGACGATCGGCAGCTACCCCGAAAACGATATCTATCTCGACGATAAATCCGTTTCCCGTAAACACGCCGCCATCAAGACCGACGAAGGCAAACGCTACGAAATGCGTGACTTCGGTTCCTCGAACGGCACCTACGTCAATAACGAAAAAATCGACCGTAAATTCTTGCGCGACGGCGATATCCTTCGTTTCGGTACCGTCGAGACCGTCTTCAAACTCAAATAATGACGTGCCCAATGTAGAGGCGAGCGTTTGCACGCCTCTTTTTTGCACCCTCGATCGATGTGTGGTAAATAGCCGACTCGCGTGTCAATTTTAACCAGGATGGTTCATCAGCGCACGGAAACACATCATGTCAGCTAGATTGCCGATGTATTTGACGATCGCACACCGTTGCGCGGATTCGGGTCAAACCGGCCGCGCAATCGTGACTATCGTCAATACCCTCAAAAACAACCCCAGTTTCATGGATTCTCAACCCGAATCGGTCGAATTTCTTGCCGAAATTCTCGTCCCCGGGTTCGAGGAAGAAATCCACGCACTCGAAGCGCGTTTTCCCGTCTTCGGCGACCGACTTCGTGCCGCTCTCCGTGCCTGCGGCAAAGACAGCCTCGCTTCTCAGCTCGAAGAAAGTTTTTCTGCCTATTGTTTCGAGTGCATGAAATCTTTCCAGGTTCGCGAACATTCGCGCTCCGACATGAGCGGCCGTTTGCCCGAACCGATCAATCAGGTCTATCAGCCGTCGGTGCCCGTCTGCGAGACTGCTGAGCCTGCCTATCGTCAGGCCGCCATCGAATCCGGCCTCTATAAACCCGCCTCTCGAACGACCTGGCGGAAACAGGCAACCGATTCTCCGGAACGGCTCGCCGAACTGTCCAAAGACGTCTGGATGCCTTCTATCCAGGAAATGACGCTCAACCATAACGGGCAGGCGGCTTACGAAAAACGCCTCTTCACTTCCCGAAATACCGACTCTTGTCAGACCGAGGGCGTCCGACGTTTCGACCGAATACGAACCCAACAAATTCAGGAACCAGAAGCCGCCAAGGATTATGCCGATACGGCCGCCGACAGAATTATCCTCGATTTCGATAACAGCGTCCGCGAATCCAATATCGCTTCCGCCATGTTTTCCGAAACCAAGACTTCTTTCAAGTCCTATGCGGAAGAACTCGCCGAATGGCGAGCATCGATAAAAGATGAGACGCCCAAACAGTTTGGTGCGCAGCCGGTCAATCCTCTCGATGCCGTGGCCGAAACGACGCAGGCCCTCAGCGAAACGCCGAGTGTCGAACCCTATACCGTCCGACATCCCATCCGTTTTCGCCTCACGCCACAGAATATCGCGACGTGCGTGTTTATCTGCATTCTCGTCATGTTCGGATTTGTGACATGGCGGACCGCAGAACCCGTGTTCGAGAACAGGGCCATCGAGGGCGTCTCGAATACCTATATTCAGGCCGCCGAAATGGGGTCGGTCAATCCTGTCAAAGCTGTCGATGAATCCCATCAGGCTCTCGTCGATGACACCTGGCTCACGGGTTACAGACAGTTCCTCACGGTCTGGCAGAACCTGCACTATAAGACCGAGGATGCCGAGTATCTCGATCCCGAAAGCCCCGATTTTGCGTCCGAATCCAGTGCCGCGCACGCCGCGCTGATCATGCAGGAAGTGGCCAGGAACCACAACGAACGCGCAAGAATGTATTTCCAGAACGTGCCCGCGTCCGTCTGGCGCGGCCGTTCGTGCTTCAAAACCTGGGCCGAAGCTGAGCTCGACACGGCCGCTCGCGATTTCAAAACCGCATCGATTCGTTACGAAAAACTGCTCAAATCTCCGTTGGCACCATTCGCGCTCGTCCGTCTAGGTCTGCTTTCGCTCGAAGAAGGCCCGGCGCAGGTCGATATCCAACAACGGTTCCTTCGTGCCGCCGATTCGGCCGAAGTCGTGCCCGGCATGGCGAGGTGTATTCGCGGAATTCTCGACCATCAGAACGAGCTGCATATCTCACAGTCCGAAACGGCCAATCTCAAAACTCCGTTTGCCGAATACTGCGCCATGGGCCGAGTGTTCAGGGCGATTCACAAAAATGACCTCATCAGCGATCAGGATCTCGATATCCTCGAATCGTCCCAGCCGCTCGAACATGGCGAATCGTGGCGATACGAAGCTATCATCGAGGCTGAACTCTATCGGCAGCAGCCGGAACGCGCCATCGCGTGGTTTAATGCGTTCAATCTTCCGGTCGAACATCCCGTCCGCAGAGCTCTGCTCAACCAAATCCTCGACAGATCTGCCCATCTGGGAAGCTGGAAATCCCTCTCGGAACTGAATCGCGCCATTCCGTCCAATTTGAATTACCTCGCAGCTGCGAGAATCATCGATAACGCACGCCTCTCGGGGATTATCGAGCCCGATGGCAAACGGTACGCGCATCTCTTCATGCTCAACGCTCCGGCGGCATCTTCTGCCATCAGCTCGATCATGGATGAAGCCCTTGTCGAAGCCGAATCCGGCCATTTCAACCGCGCCGAGGCACTGGCTCAGACCCAGATGAGCCGCCTGCCGGATCTCCTCGAGCCCATCCTGCTCCAGGCCGAAATACTTGCGCGTACCGGTCGCCCGCATGAGGCCGCCATTCTGCTCGAACAGTCCATCAATTCAGGCCACGAAGCCGCGCCGTTGCTCGTCATGTCGAACCTTTACAGAGCCAGGGCACATCTCGAACTCAACCGCGCCAGCACATTCCTCTCGCGTCTTTCGTTCCAGGATCCCCTTCTCGAAGCCGCACGATGCGAAATCTTCTGGAGACACGGCGACAAAAACGCCACCACCTGCTTGAAATCACTCGAAATGCGCGATATGCCAAAGCCCAAATCGGTCTGGATTATGACGCATCTCGACAGCCACCAGAAACCCGAAGGCACTGCCGCACAATGGGCTAAAGCCGGTAGCGGAAGTCTCTATTTCCCCGGCTACTACCTCGCTTATGCCCGCAAACTCATCGAATCCGGCGATTTCAAGCAGGCTTCGCGATATTACACTCGCGCCATCCTCAAAGACGATTCCACATCGACGCCCGAAGTCGTCGAAGAATTCGCAAAAGCCTATCTCGTGCGCCAACGCCGTTACGAAGGCACGCAAAAATTCGATGAACTCATCAGCGCTTCTCAGACACGTCCCCCCGAAGTCCTCGGTGCCATGCACCTCGCGGCGGCAAAACTTCATCAGCCAGAAAATGGGCATTCAACCGCCAGAATGCACCTCGGAAAAGCGCTCGATTTGCTCGGCGACCGCCCCGAAATCCTCAAAGGCCTCGTCCAGTATTACGAATCACGCGGCAAAGATGATCAGGCCGCAATGTGGCGTTCAAGGCTTTATCGCATCCAAAGCATGTAGTATGATGGCATCAGGTATCTATTGCATAGGCTTTAGATACTCAATTGTTTGCGCTGCATGAATGGAACGGGTTCAAATCCTAAGGGGAGATGGCGTCGGGGTGAGGTCTATGAAAAAAATCTTAATTTCTATACTCTTTCTCACCTGTTTGGTTTCTTGCCAGTCACCGGAACAGAATCCGGAACCCGCGCCCAATCCCGCGCCTGCGGTCGAACCCGTGACGCCGCCAGCGACAGAACCGATTTCTGATGATCTGCGCTATCCCCCGGCACCCGAACTTCCCCCGGCCCCCGATACGCTCAAAATCGCCGTCATTTCCGATATCAATGCCAGTTATGGCACGATCGGCTATCCGCCAAATGTCAGACGCGCCGTTCAGGATATCGTCAATGGTGGCTATGATTTCGTACTCAGCCCCGGCGATCTCATCGCGGGGCAAAAACATGGCCTCGATTACGAGGGCATGTGGAAAGCCTTTCATTATCAAGTCGATGACGTCTTTTTCGACAACAACCTCGAGTTCATTTTCGCGCCCGGCAATCACGATGCCTCGGCGTTTTCGCAGTACGCCAACGAGCGTTATTACTACGAAAAGGCGTTTGAAAATCGCCGTCCCAAAGCGCCTCTTTTGCCTGGCAGTCATTTCCCGTTCTATTATGGCGTCATGATTCGCGATGTCCGCGTCATAGCACTCGATATCACGCGTCCCATCAGCAATAACGATCCGCAGCTCGACTGGCTCGAATCCGTGCTTCAGGAAGACGTGAATCCCCGTGCGACGCTCGTTCTCGGTCATTTCCCCATTTCGCCAGTCAATATCGGCCAGTTTTACGAGACGGTTGGCAGCACGCGACTGCTCTCCCTGCTGCAAAAAACGCCCAAAACTATCTATATTTCGGGGCATCACCACATCTTTTATCCCGGCCATATTGGCGAACTTCGGACGATTGCGATGCCCGCGCTTGGCTACGGTGCACGCAAACTCCTCGGTGCGCCTGCGGTCGGCGGTTACGTCCAAATCATCATTCCGCCCGAAGGCCAGCCGCGCGTCATTGCCCTCGTTTCGCCGACGTTTAAGCGCATGATTAATACCGAAACGCTCCCCGAACATCTCTTCCAGGCCTCTCGCGAGGACAAGGGCATGGCAGAATTCATCATGGAAATGCTCGACGACAGCGCCAAGGATGCCATCAAATAACGGCGTTTGTTTATATTTAGGGGCACGGCTATCGGCGTTGCCGATACGCCGTGCGGTACCGCCTATGCGCGTTGCGCATATGGCGTGCGTATCGCCGCTATCGGCGTTGCCGATACGCGGCGAT
>JAZODZ010000240.1:0-9015 GCA_045597285.1 Myxococcota bacterium | reverse complement strand
TACGCCGATAGCCCCATATAAAACACGGCGCAGAGTGACAACCGATATATCATCCACAACATTTGTTTTTATTGCGACTGCGCAATGTCATATACTCATGGACTGGCACAAAGACCGAATGCCCGAACCGACCAAACGGTGGGCATCTATTTAGGCTCTGTTTAACGAGCGTAGATACGCGAAATAGAAAGACCTTCGATAAATGTTAGAAAATCGCCCTGAAAGGGCGAAAGATTTCAGCCCGGGGTGAAGCGCGTAGCGCGCCGGGTAAAAGCGATTTCCTCATTTTTCTCCCTCTCTCCATTTATGGACAGGGGGGGCCGCGATAGCGGCGGGGGTGAGGACGAAAAAGCCCATATCCACGGCGGTTAAACATAGCCTCTATTTATCATCGGTATCGGATGTTGCGGCTTCAGCTTTTTTCATATAGGGCTCGATGTGAACGACGACATCCATGATGTTGGGTGAATCACGGATGATTTCGTTCTCGACGCGTTCACTGATTTCGTGGGCGTCGAGAACATTCATCATGGGATCGACTTCGATATGCAGATCGATGAAATACCCCTGGCCAATCTGGCGAGAACGGATGGCATGGGCATCGTAAACGCCAGGAATAGAAGAGGCGATTTGCTGGATTTTGGAATACATCTCCTTGGTGGCACCGGCATCGGACAACTGAAACAATGCTGGAATCAGTAGCTTTAACGACATGACGAACAGCATCGCGGCCACGATAATGGCACCGATGGCATCGATAAACGTCATGCTGGGATACAGGAAGGCAAGCAATATGGCCAGAAATGCCGGAATCGACGAAAGCGCGTCACTTCGATGATGCCAGGCGTTGGCGTAGAGCGCGGAGGAGGAGACTTTTTTGGCCTTTCTCGCTGTCCACTGAAAGAGTATTTCCTTGGTCACAATAGAAATCGCCGCAGCGATGGCCGCAGGCAGACCGGGTGTCGCCTGGGGATTGCTGAACAGATAGATGGCATTTTTGGCAATCGCAAAGGAAACGACACCGATTAACAGGGCGATCAGCACCGTCACAAGGGTTTCAATGCGGCCGTGTCCATAGGGATGATTCGTATCGGGTGCCGCGCTCCAGAATCGCACGCCGATGAGGATGGCCGCATCGGAGATCAGATCGGACAAGCTATGAACGCCATCGGCAATCAGCGTGGCACTGTTGAACAACAATCCAAATGCCAGTTTGATTCCCGACAACACGAGGTTGACGCCCACGCCAACCCAGGTCACTTTCGAGACGACTTTCGCTGTTGTACACAATTCATCAGACATTTTTTATCATCCTCAAGATGCGCCACTCGCCGTATGCGCCAACGGTGCATAGGCGACACCGCCCCAACGCGCGGCGTATCGCATCGCGATAGCCGTGCCCATGTTCGCCGTATGCGCAACGCGCATAGGCGAACGCACGGCGTATCGGCAATGCCGATAGCCGTGCCCCATCAAAACCCAAATCAATAATCAAATCCGAGGATTTTGACGAGCCAGCCGATGCCGATCCACGCACCGAGCGCAGATCCAAACGTCGTCAGGACGCACACGATAAGGACGTGCGTAAACCGGTTGCGATAAAAATCCTTGAGCGTATGGACGTTCGGCAAATCCTCGCAATCCGCGACAGTCGGCTTGCGGAGCCAAGCTTCGAGGAGGCCGAGGACGATACCGGCACCGATGACCGGCGTCGTCGACGTGATCGGAGACACGATGATTGCCGCCAGAATCGTGAGAGGATGCGCAAGGGCCAAAATGGCGAGTATAAAGCAGAAAAAGGAATTCGGCAGAATCCAGGCCATGAGGAGTTCCTGAAGCGAATCCATGCCGTGGCTGTAGCAGCCATACACGATGCCGCCGATGATGATGAGCGGAATGCCCCATTTGATGAGCGTCCACGCGATGCCCGGCTTCGGCAGCTGTTCCAGCTCACCAATATCGATTTCGTCCTTGAAGTATCGCTTCATGCCGGGCACATGGCCGGCACCGACGACCGCGATGACATTTTTACCTTTGCATTCGCGCATTTTGGCCACCAGATAGTGGTCGCGTTCGTCGATGAGAGGCTTGTGGACTTCGGGCATTTCTTTCGCGAATACCTCCATCATCGCCGAAAGATTGGAGTCTTTCTTGAGGTCTTCGATTTCTTTGGACTTTTCTTCCTTCGATTCCTCTTCGTCATCGGGGAAAAGCGACTCGAATATTGCGCCGATCAGCTTGCATTTGGTCCAGAAACCGAGGTTGCCCCACGTGCGCTTGAGCGTCGTATGGATATTGCGGTCGATGAGGACGACTTCGGCCCCGTTTTTCTTCGCATCCTCAGCCGCGCCAATCAGTTCCGCACCCGGCTTCACACCGAGTTCTGCACCCATTCGGCGCTGGAAGGCTGAAATCGCGATATTGGCGAGCAGATACAGGAACTTGCCCTTGCGAATGACCGTAAAGATGTTGAGTTTTTTCCAGCGATCCGTGTCGTAAAAGCTGTCATACCGTTCCTGGCAGAGCTCGACGCAGACCTGATCGGGCTTAATCGCCTCGATCATTCGCGCGACCTCCTTTCGGCTTTCCTCGCTGACATGCGCCGTTCCGATGATGTGAAACGTCTGATCGCCGCGTGTGATAACCGTGACATGCGCATTGTCATCGAGCGAGGCACTGTCGTGATCCGCACCAGATTTTTCTTCAGTTTTGGCTTCAGACTTTTCGGATTTATCGTCAGGTGCCTTGTCGCTTTCGTGAGTGTCATCGCGATCCGACTCAGGAGTTTCTTTAACTTCAGTATTTACGCTATTTTCAGGCTTCTCAGAAGCATCGACGTCATTCTGCTTTTCAAGTTTATCGTTATCCATTGAATCGTTCCTGAAATATGCCACACTACGGCATCTAAAAAAACAGGCGCGGTAGATATAAGGAATTGGGCATACAGTAAATATTTTTTGTCATTTATTCAGCCAATTTTCGGTAACTAAATGGTGCCGTCTCTGGAATACAGCCGGTTCGATATGCTATAATTCTAAATTGCTCTGCACGGGGAAATCCTGTGTTTTGGGCCTTAACTGCCTACCTTCGTCCAAGTGAGTCATCCATGAAAAAACACTATATTCTTTCCATACTTTGTTGCCTTGCCATTTGTGGTTGTGATGATGATTCGGGAACGTCCGGTTCTGCCAATTGCCCAGACGGCAATTGTGAAGCTGCCAAAGGCGAGTCATGCAACGATGAAATCCATTGCAAAAGCGGTTTGGAATGCAAAGGCGGCGTCTGCGTCGATGCATCCTGCCCCGATGGAAATTGCGCCAAAGAAGCTGGCAAAGGCGAGCCGTGCGGCGATGAAGTCCATTGCAAATCCGGGCTTGAGTGCAAACAGGGTGTTTGTGTCGATAAATCGGAAGCCGGTAAAGGCGACGCCTGTGGTGATGAAATCCATTGCAAATCCGGGCTCGAGTGCAAACAGGGCGTCTGCGTCGACAAGTCAGATGAACCTAAGTGTTCGTCCGATGCCGACTGTGGCACGGGGAACGTCTGCATCTCGAAAAAATGCGTCCCGGTGAAGACGCTCAATCCCGGAGACAGCTGTTCTTCGTCGGATAAGACTGCTGTCTGTCCCGATGGATATGACTGTTACGTCGGCAAATGCATGACGGAAGAAGAGTATGAAAACATCGACAAATGCAAATCGGATGACGATTGCGTGGATGACCCGGACGGGCACAACAAGTGTTTTCCGAGCGGTGCCTGCGGCTCAATCCAGGCGCTTAATGATCTTTGCGACGATGAAATCGAGATTTGTGAAGAAGGCCTCGAATGTGTACTCGGTATTTGTTCCGAAAGAGTGGGCGAAGGCGAAGCCTGTGATGATTACGAAGCTGTCATTTGTCCCGATGATTTGCAGTGCATAGAAGGATTTTGCAGACATTTCGTGAACGAACTCGACAAGGGCAGTGAATGCAATACATCCTGGAAGCTGTGCAAAAAAGAACTCATTTGTCGTGATTCCGTCTGCATCGAAGAAAAAGGCGAGGATGGGACGTGCGATGACAAATACGACATCTGTAAGAATGGATTTGCGTGCCTCAAAGGGAAATGTACGCCCTTCGGAGATCAGTGCGAATCGACAGAGGACTGTTCCGAAAAAGACTCGTTCTGCTGCAAGAGCGATGAATGCGGCCTCAAAGGCTATTGCATTCCTTACGACGAAACGACGACATTCGACAACGAATGCCGGTATAGAACAAAACCCGGTATTTTCGAGGCTCAGATTCAATGCCGGTGGCAGCCGCCTTCAAAGGATGCCAATCCGAAATCGAAAAAAGTCGAGATGCCGCCCTTGGTTGGGCATTTTGGCAACGCAAAAGGTTTGGAAAGCGTCGTTGCTTTCTTCTCGTTTAATACGAGAAATACCTCGACTTCAGCCGATTTGCTCTCTGTCATTCGATTTATCGATCCCGAAACGTGCAATACGCTCGAAAGCATTCGCGTGCCGCTCTATGCACAAAATGGCCATTATCCTTCGGCGGCCGATGTCGATGGCGACGGTCTCCTCGAGCTTTTTGTAATATCCGATGAGGGGCGTCCTCTGTGTTACAAATGGAACGCAGAAAAGAAGGCACACGAGCAAATCTGGAAGAACACGGATATTTCGGTGAACGGGCTACCGATACTTTTTGACATCGACGGGGACGGAAAGACGGAGGCGCTTTACGGTACTAATGTTCTCAATGCACAAACAGGAAAGCTGATTTATAAAGGTTCAAATATTGGCGTTGCAAATCCAGTCGTCGGTTATTTTGATCACGATCCGGCGGGACTTGCGACGTTGGTGGCCAAAAATGTCGTCTATAAATGGGATAAAACAAACAAGAAATGGGGCAATGTGGCAACACTTCCTGCAAACAGGACTTTCCTAGCCTATGCGGATTTTGGTACACCGGGAGAAAAAGCCGAAGACTTTGATTTTGAACATCTCGACGGTTATCCGGAAATTGCTAGTGGCAGCGGCGGGGTGCTGTATCTTTTTGCCCTGCCCAGAGATGAGAAAGGCGCGTACAAGACCTCTCAGACAATCATGACGGTGAATTATACAAAAACATCCACCGGTTCATCATCAATTCAAGGCGGACCCATTACGATTGGCGATTTCGATAACGATGGCTTGCCAGAAATCGGCGTGGCTTCGACGGGCTATTTTGGGGTCTATGATCCATTGTGCAAGCAGTACAAAGAAGGTGAATGTGCCGATAAAAACGTCCTATGGGAACGATGGAGCCAGGATGCGTCGTCCGGTGTAACTGGTTCCTCGCTCTTTGATTTCGATGGCGACGGACAGACGGAAGCCGTCTATGGCGATGAATGCTTCCTTCGCATCTACGATGGCAAAACGGGAAAAGTTCTTTTCAGTGCAAAACGTTCTTCGGGAACTTCGTATGAAGCGCCGGTCGTGGCGGATATCGACGGCGACGGTAGCACTGAAATCATGATGGGGTCGGATAATAATCAGTCCTGTTATGACGATACCAATACTAAAGTAAATCCAAATTCTCCCGAGGGATCCAACTGCGTCGATCCGATCCACGAAGGTATTCCATGTCTCGATGATGAAGACTGCCCGATGTCGAAGAATTGCGACAAGACGCTGAATCTTTGCCTCTGCGAAAGGGATGAAGACTGCAATACGCAGCTGGCACCGGGAAAGAATACTATCCTTCAGCAATACGTTTGTGCGCCGCCCATTGATCCGCGTGTAGGGTTTATGACGAATCCGAATAATAAATCCGAAAGGTCGATGGAGGTAGCCCGCGGTACGCGTCCGGCCGGTTGGAAGAAGGGCGACTATAATGTTTGCCGAGCAACTCGAAAGACGATGGACATCGGTGTCGGCGATCTCATGATCTTCAAGGATCGACTTGATCGTTGGGTCTCTTCACGTGCACTCTGGAACCAGCACGCCTATAGCATCATCAATATTGAAGACGATGGCAAGGTTCCGACAAGAAAACAGTGGCTCGACAACTGGCTGCTCAAAAATTACAACCTCAAGATTGAGGGAACCGAAGATCCGCGTCCGGTTTATAACAATTATCGCATGAACAAACAGGGCGAGTACGGTGCCGGTACCGTTCCCGACATCACGGGGCGTTTCATCGCCGGCAACATTTGCGGTGTTACCGAAGACGGCCGTCATGTCATCAGTGGAAAACTCTGTAACCGAGGTACTAAGCCAGTTTCCACGAAGCTCCCGGCATCGTTCTACTACTATGATGTTGAAAAAGAACAGCGTGGCGAACGAATTTGTACGTCCTACACCAATGCCATTCTTGGCGTCGGCGAATGCGATCAGGTCGGTTGCAAAGTCGATGATAAAGAATTCGAAAAACTTGCCGGCAAAGATGTCATCATGATCACGAATGTCGATGAACTCGGCGTTGCGAGCACTGTCGAATGCAATGCGAATAACAATACCGATATCACGCATATCGATTCGTGCATGACCGAGCCGATCGTCATCATTAACTAATCGAACGCACGGATATTCCCCTCTCTCCCATTAGGAGAGAGGGAAATGTCGGCGACAGAGGGGATGAGGATAAAAATGCCAGTTACCTACCCTGCCTTCCGCTTTCTGCCTGTAACTGCCATCCCTATCAATCCCCCCAAAAATATCAACGCCCATAGTGGCATACTCAAAGGCTCGTTCATGCTGCACCCAGATTTACCACTCCCGGAATCCGGTGTGGGTTTGGGATCGATTTCGCCATTATCGGGATCTTTAGGATTATCAACAGGATCCGTGACTGGAGGGTCGGGGATCTCGATGGCAGTTTTGCATTCCTCGAACTCCTTGCAACCGTCATCATCGCAATCCGCAAGGCCATCGCCATCGTCATCTTTTTCGTTGCCGCAAATCTCTTCAGGCCATGCCTGAAGCACGGGAACGAACTGCGAAATGAACGTTTCATACTCGGAAACGAGCGCATCTGCATTCACGAATTTGCAATCCTCATAACCGTAGCTTGTGACGCCGACGACAAATTCAAGCCCCTTGTGCGTCCAAATCGCCGGGCCGCCCGAATCTCCCTGGCACGTTCCGCCATCCGAGGCATCGAAATACAGCATCCCCTTTTGTTTCGTCTTTGCCTCATTGCAATGGGCGCTCAAAGCTCCGTCGCTTGGGCAACGCGCTAAAATACGGCTCTGTATGACGTATTTGGAACCTGTCGAGAGGGGATTGTCCGCACCGGTGCGACCAAACCCAAATATACTCACCGTAATCCCGGCCTCGGAATCGATATCATCGGCAGTTAAATCGAGTTTTTTTCCCATCGGCAGGGCATTCGGCGCAACTTCCAGCGGAACCGGTTCTGCCAGTTTCAGTACCGCAATATCGTTCAGAAGATCCTCACCCTTGCAAACATAACCGGGATGAATGTGATATTCAGATATTGCAACGACTTTCCGATACGTGAGAACGGACTGTCCGACGCCCACACGCATGCGCCAGCGTGCATTTTCAACGGGTTCACTTCCATCGTCACAGTCTGTTACGCAATGCGCCGCAGTAAGAACGTACTCTGGTGAAATCAAAGTCCCCGTACAGAACGCCGCATAATCATCGAAGTTGAGTTCCTGCACGAGCCCGACAATGGCGAGATGGTCGTCACCGGTCACGCGGGTGCCGTTCAGGATGGGCTGGTGCTGGACGCCGTAATTGTCCGCATCCGAACTGCATCCCGACAAAACCACAAAACTCAGAATGATGATTTGAATTAACTTCTTCATGCGTCAAACAAATACTCGTTCACTTTTCCGACATCAAAAACAGTTTTGAGTAATCTGTAGGAAAATATGCCGGAACCATATCGCCCATAAAGACGGTTCGCATGAGATCAGGCACCGGAGCATCCCATGTATAATGGCGAGTCTTCCAGTCCAATTCAAGGTGTGTGGCATGAAGAAGATGTCGATGTGGCGTGAACATCGGCGTCTCTTCGCGATCGAGGTAGGATTTATAAAAAGACTCCCCAAAAAGATAGAGTTTGTCGCCGATAATGGGCGTGTGATTTAAGGCCAGGTGGACGCGAATCTGATGCTGGCGACCGGAATGAAGATCGACTTTGAGCCAGGCAAATTCGCTGTGAATCGCCGTACATTCGACGTGGGTATGTGCCTCGAGGTTCCCGATTCCCATCGTGATGCGAGGAAGGACGAGTCCGGCAAAGCCAAGCGGGATGTCGATATCGAGCTGCTTTCCAGGAAAAAATGCCGCATCGGCGTTATAAACGACCGCCTCGTATTGCTTGATGACATTCCTCGACTGGAACATGACATCGAGTTCTCGGCTCACATCCGGAGATTTAGCCATAATCAACACGCCGGAGGTTTCCTTGTCGAGCCGATGAACGACAAACCCTTGAGCTTTCAGGACGGTTTCGACATAGCGCGTCACCGTATTGTGGTAAATATTCGCAGTCGGATGAACCGCCATGCCTGCCGGCTTCGAAAACACCCAAAAATCCGGTGTTTCGTCGAGTATTACGACCTCGTCATACATGGGCGTATCGCCGGACATCGTCTGCGAAAGCGAGACGATATCGCCTGTATGAACTTTAAGTGCGGGCTTGACCATGCGATAGGGTTCAATGCTCACGGCACCAGCTTTGATGCAGTTATTGGCCATAGAACGGGAAAAACGCCCGATTTTAATGGCCAGAAACTCATCGAGCCGCAAGTTATCCTCGTTCACGAGGACGGTAAACTGTCGAATGCGTTTTTCCATGGCTCTGTTTAACGAACGTGGATATACGTAATAAGAAGAACCTTTGATAAATGCTGCCCCCTGCCATTGGACTGAGGAAGGGACATTTTGTATTATTGTATGTATTTTTGGGGAATCCCCTACGGGGATAGTTATGGTTGAATGACCTGATCCCCCGGTAGGCGCTTACGCGCCAACCGGGGGCTACTAAACGTGAAGCCCTACGGGCTTCTATTATTTGC
>JAZODZ010000239.1:0-1903 GCA_045597285.1 Myxococcota bacterium | reverse complement strand
CAACCGGGGGCTACTAAACGTGAAGCCCTACGGGCTTCTATTAATTACGCCATTAATAGCATTTGTCCCTTCCTTAGTCTCCATTGGAGAGGGGACAGGGGGGGAGGCCCCAAAAGCCCATATCCACAGTGGTTAAACAGTTCCATTAAATTTATGAGATTTGTGCAATCTGTTGTATGTTGCACAATAAGGCTAATTTTCGTCATGGATGACGAAAAACTGGCTGCGATGAAAAACAGCGGTTTCGCTTGATAACAGGGATGTTGGTTATGAACAGAGCGCAAATATTATTACTTTTGGGACTGGGGCTTGTTGCGGGATGTTCGACATCGACGCCTGTGGATGCAGAGACGCCCGTCAAACGCGATCTCGTCGTCGTTCAGGCGCAGCCCTTGGAAAATGCGGATGCCCAGCCCGAGAATAAACCCGAAGAGGCCGCGAACGCGGATGAAACGGCATCTGACAGCGGTTCATGCGAGCCGCTGATTACGAAGGACGATTTGTTCACCGATGCGGCGGCCATGGCTGCCTGGAAATCGTTTAAGAGCGGAAAATACACCGATGCCGCAAAGCAATTCGAGGCGCTGGCCGACAAAACCGAGTTCAGCGTACAGGATCGGCAGATCATGTATTATCTGGCCGCCGTGGCAAAGAATAAATCCGGCAAGGCGAATGCGCCCGAGGCCGTGTCTTTGATGCAGAAGGCGTTTGCCCTGGATGCGCCGTTACACCATGCCGCCGCCGTTTACGGTACGAAGATCGGTTACGAAGTCCAGGACTGGCAAAGAATTCTCGAGTTTACCGAGCCTTTGCTCGGTAGCGAGGACTATCGGACATATCGCAGTATAGCACTGACGAAATTGGGAAAATATGAGGCGGCGGCGGCCGAGTTCGAGAATATTGAAAAGTACCCGAAAGCGATTCGTCTGGATGCGCTTGCGGCACGCGCGTTGGCGCAGGCCGAGACATCGCAGCTCAAATCTTCGCTCGAAACATATCGGCGCATCTATGAACTCGATCCGAATTCCCCGCAGGGCCAGCTCGCGCAGGAAGCCATCATGGCACAAAAAGACCGTTGGCCGAATGGGTTCCAGTTCCCGCGCTCGCAGAAAACCGATAAGTCGAAATCCGCACGGGAAATCGCTCTTGCGCATTTTAATGCCCACCGTTCCGAAAAGGCGATTA
The DNA here is from genome assembly GCA_045597285.1 of Myxococcota bacterium. GTDB lineage: Bacteria > Myxococcota_A > Bradymonadia > UBA4248 > UBA4248 > UBA4248. Next base: position 718 of record JAZODZ010000239.1, on the reverse strand, counting down.
CGGCCTATAAGGCGCTGCTCAAGACCGACAAGTCCAAGAAAGACACGCCAAAGGTGTGCGAAGATTTGTACAATATCGCCCGAAGCTACGTCAAACTGCGCCAGCATTCGAAGTCTATGCCCGTGTTCCGCGAGGCGCTTTCGACGTGCCAGAAAGACGAGCTTCACGTCAAGATTCTATATACGGCGGGCAAAGCCGCATGGAATGCGGGGGAAAATGCCCAGGCTTTGAGTTGGTATCAGGATATCGTCGATGGCTATGCCGATCACAGTTATGCCGATGACGCGATTCATTACCAGGCTCAGATCCTGACGGGGCAGAACAAGGCCGACGAAGCTCGCGAAAAACTTCAGGAACAGATTAAGCGCTATCCGGATGGCGATATGGCCAAGGACGCCTACTGGATGCTGATGGCCGATTTGCTCGATCGCGGCCTGTATAAAGAGGCCGTCGAATTCGTCGATCAGAACATCGGCCATGCCGGTGAGTCGGATTTGTACAGCCAGGGAAGGCTTCGTTATTTCCAGGCACGGGCTTATGAAAAAATGTCGGATACGCAGGCCGCGCTTCAGAATTATCTGAAAGTCCTCGAAGAATATCCGCTTTCGTATTACGCGATGCTGGCTTTGGGACGTCTGGAAATACTGGACAAGGCACAGGCCGAGGCATGGAAAAAGACGTATCGCGACGGAGCGTACAAGCCATCGCAGTCGGTGGA
>JAZODZ010000238.1:0-22359 GCA_045597285.1 Myxococcota bacterium | reverse complement strand
TATTATAAACATGATAATTGACTTTACATGCGCTTACTTTGCATTGATGGCTTTCACATGTTTTATTTGATTAATTGGCGATTTTTTCGGAACATGTATAGTCATGGCTTCCGCAGTTCGATAGCGAGTCAAGCTCGCAAGTGTTATTATAGAGGTGGGCGTTGGACGTGCATGTATCGATCTTGCAACTGCCGGAAACACACTGACTGCTCGCGACATAAGGTAGCGAACCACAGTTCGTGCAGGAAGTACCGCAGTGGTCGTTCGTATTGACGCATTCGTCATTGTATTGACAGCTATCTTTGCATGACGATTTAACACATTTACCGTTTTTACAATATTCATCCTGTGTTGAGCACTGCGTGCCGCAACCGCCGCAGTTGTTCGAGTCCGTTTGAAAATTCGCATTGAGAATGCAGTTAGGAACTTTGGCTTCGCCGCAATTCGTATAGCCGGACTCGCATTCGTAAAGACAGTCGCCAGAACTGCATGTATTGGACGACGCATGATTCTGCGGATGTTTTGAACAATCATAGCCGCACGAACCGCAATTCTGCGCATCGGAGGCTTTGATGTTGATACACGCAGGCGGCTGGGATGTGGTGCAAATAACAGATACTCCGTCTGTACAGTATTTCAGTGTACAGGTGCCGTTAATACACATTTCTCCCTCGACGCAGGTTGAATAATTCTGGCAATCGCTGTCGGCACCACAAAACGAGTTGTTCGTCATGGGATCGATACAGACAATCTGGTCATTGCTCTTGCATCTCGTTCCGCCCGGGCAGTCTGAAACACACGATAGTCCATCTCCCGTAGGGATAAATCCGTCGACACACTCGCTGACTTTACAAACACCAGCCTCGCAAGACCCGCCAACCCATTGTGGAACAATATCGGAACAATGCTTATCTGCGGCACCACAGTTATCGACATCGTCATCCACGCATTTTTGTGCGCTGTTGTCATAATGCTGTCCAGACTGACAGTCAGAAGCACACGACAACTGATCGAATGCAGGCATAAATCCTTCTGCACACTCGCTGACCTTGCAAACACCAGCCTCGCAAATCCCGGCGACCCATTGCGTCACAGAGGCTGCACAGCTTTTCCCAGTGGCACCGCAGTTATTTAAATCATCGTCGACACATCTCTGGTCATTATTATCGTAATGCTGACCAGTCTGGCAATCCGATGCGCATGACAACTGATCGAATGCAGGCTTAAACCCTGTCGAACATTCACTCACTTTGCAAACGCCATCCTCGCAAGCACCATCGACCCATTGGGAAATCATAGAAGCACAGCTTTTACCCTTCGAACCACAGTTCTCGATGTCATCGTCGACACAATTCTGGACATCCTCGTCGTAATGCATACCCACATCGCAATTTGAAACGCATGACAATTGTTCCTGTGCCGGCTTAAATCCCGCAGAACACTCACTCACTTTGCAAACACCGGCTTCGCAAGTCCCTGCAACCCATTGCGGAATGATGCTGGCACATGTTTTACCCGTCAAACCGCAGTTATCGATATCATCGACAACGCATTTCTGGACACTGCTGTCATAATGCTGACCAGATTTACAATCTGCCACACACGATTTCCCGTCATTTGCAGCCTGGTACCCTTCAGAACATTCAGTCACGACACATATATTATTCTGACATTCTCCATTTTGCCAGTGCGTAATTCTATTTGCACAATCTATATTGACCGTCTCAGGATCGCATTCACCTACATTGTTGAAACTGCAATAGAAGTTATTGCCTTTGGCGTCATATTGGCCGAAAGAACAAATGGGATACTCGGCGGGACAAATATTATGATCAAAGAAAGTAGAATAGCCTTTAATCATAAAACATTTAGATGCATTGCTAATAACTTTTTTACAACTTGCATCACAGGACTCTGACTCATCAGAACATAATACATTGCATTCATCATACCGTTCCAAATCCGTTCTGGTACAGAATCCACTAATGGCGTATAGACTTGCTATTTTCTGATTATTATCATCGGGCTCAAGATTTTCCAAATAAGAAACATAAGTTGAATATTTATATACGATATAGCCTTTAGCTTTTTCACTCAAATATTTTCTATTTACATTTTCTTCATCCGCATCCGCATTTGAATATATATAATTTCCGTTATTATTTTTGGCAAGAACGATGCGTTCGTCATCTGCAATTCTATTCATCTGAAAATCACAGGGAACGCAATTGGGGATGCCTGCGTCATTGATATCGTTATCGTCAAGCATGCACAAATAGGGTGCCTGACCTGAATCGACATCGTAAGCAAACATTCGAGGCGGACAGTCAAATCCCAACTCGATCGCATCGTCCAAAGTACAGCCACTTATGCTCAATAAAGCCAATATGCTTATAAAACTTGCTTTTTTCATAATTTCTCCTTGCTCAAGAGCGGCATAACGCCATCTGGCATACTACATTATATGGGTGTTTTTTTCAATAACTGAGGGTGTTTACCAGGCTGCCGCCCGTCGCCCCACGGACGGGGCGTCGGGCAAAAAGCGTGCATGGGCGTTCTCAATCGAACCCCTCTGCCGCGTAGGTGAAAACAAATACATTGAGGCCGGTAAAAACGTCAGGGGGGGGAATAATTACCACATCCGCGCTATTCCTCAGTCGTGGGCTTAACATCATGCCTAATCTGATTGAGAATATACGGATCCTTAATTTTGAGATCATTAGCAAAGAATATAATTTTTGTCATGATTTCAGCCGTCTGAGGATCTTCGTCGATGAACGGCAGAAACAGCTTTCCACGGTGTTGCGAGTGAACTGGCAGAACCGCGATTTGAGCACCACCGATTTGAAAGATAACACCCGATCCGAGATGAATGTTGTAGGATGCACGTTTACCCTCAATGTGGGCGTGTCGTTCCGTAAACGAAACATTTTTGAATCCAAACAGCGTCATATTGTATTCGGCGATGAGTTTGCGCATTTCGATGGTTGAATGGCTCGTTTCGGGATCGACCTCCCCGGCATGTGCCACGCTGACCGCGAGATCGACATCGCGCATGACTTCGGAAAATACGACGGGAGGAATATCTTTGAGCAATAACGGTTCATACGTATTGCGGTCGTAAAATTCGACATATTCGATCGTGGGATATTCGATATCACTGGGCGAAAACCAGTCTGCAACGGCATAGATATGCGCCACAATATTTTCTTTATAATAGATTTTTTGGAGTCCCTCTTCGTAATCCGCAACCCATCGACGCCCTTTGAGACAGCCCACCGTTTTGCGAGGCTTGATCTGATTGCCGGCAAATCGATAGGAATAATGCATTTCTCGCTCTTCGTCCGTGAGCAGATAGAGTTCACGGAATACCTGTTTGAACGGTTGCCTGATTTGATGTTCGAACAGATACTTTTGATAAAATGCCCAGTCACCGCACTGATACAGATCGTATGGATGCGCGATGCGGAACGCGGCCCGTGGTGTGAGCGAAAACTTGATGCCCTTTGGATTTTCAAAGCCATTTTCACCGTAATACACCGAGTGATTACCAAGCATAAAGACGAGATTTTGCAGAATTGAACCGGAAATTCTGTTTCGCATGAGCGTCTGGATCTCATCGAGCTTCAGTTCAGTCCCCTTCTCCATAAACTCTTCGAACATCTGACGCGTGCGCGAAATCTGATCGCGCAACTGCTGATTAATTTCGCGTAGTTTGACGACAGTCTCGTGTTTGCCATATTTGGAAGGAATCGATTTAAGCAGCTTTCCGTGATTCTGGCATTCAAGTGAAAGCGCGTAATTCTCTTTGCACAGGGCGAGCCGGACCTGAACATCGTCTTGGATCGCAACCCAGTCAAAAGCCCATGCGATTTCATCGGTGAGTTTCGACTCCATATACAGAATGAGTCTCGTGTCGTCTTCAAAACCTGCATTCGCGGCCAAGTTCCTTATCGCCATTTGAACGGCGATACTCTCACTCGTGCGCCGCTGGCTCCCAAAGGCTTTAGAAGATTTTTTAAATTCGTGAATGAATTTGTAACGTCTGAGACAATCATCGAGATCCACCAGCGGAATCAGCGCATAAGCCATCAGGAGGTCTTTATTGCGCTTATCGAGAATCTGGTTTTCAGTATCGTCGACTTGATATTTGCCGAGTACGGCATCCGCATATTTTCTGGCGCGGGTATGCTTGTTTGTTTCTGATATATATTTTGCCGACTTATATAGAATCTGAAAATGTTCATCACCAAGTTTGTTGTACGCCTCTTTAAACCACCGAATATCCATGGCCCCCTGTTGGAGATCTTCAAACGATATCGGGGTATAGCGGGCAAAAATGGCTTTCTTGCGCTCGACATTTCCATTGAATTTATCGTCGAATAATTCTCCCATGTGCGCGGTGAAATAGTAAACGCCGGAAGTCATGCCGTCCCAGCCGAGACATTTTTCGATGATGGGAGCCCATTTATTGTTGATCATTGCGACATCGGCGAGCCGTTGTTCAGGGATATTTGCACACTTCAGGCATTCTCTGAGGGTATTTTCATTTTCCCCGGGGGCGGGTTCGGAAATCATGACGAGTTTTGTAAAAGAAAACCGCTTGCCCGATGGCGTATGGTACGCGTAGTGGGCTTCGCGATCAAAGATATCGTCCCCAAGGACGACGAGAATATCCACGAGATGTTGCGTACCACGAATGACGGGAACTCTGGAGATATATTGGGAAAACGGGGTATCCTGTTCACTGCGCTTGAGTTCCGTGCTAACAATGAGTTCTGAAATCGGTTGGTATATTTCATTGACGGTCTCGGAAATAGGGACACCATTATAATTATCGATATCATTTGTGACGTATGGTGCGATATTGTCAAACATATCGCCCATGGGCATACCGAACAGCGCCTGATATACTTCGTCCCTGCTTATCAGATGTTCGGAATAAGCGAGGATGTGATCCATCGCAGACAGGGGGCTTGCATGATCTCCATAAAATCGGTCCAGTGCAAGAGAGGCAATGTAATAGGACCTGAAATGAGACTCGCTGGCGTAATCTCTAAATGCATTCATAATCATGACAAATGCATCGAAATGATAAAAATGATAGCTTTTACCCGAATCATCCTGATAGATATTGAGCGTCATTTGAGGGGGAGCGGACAATATACCGCTAATGAAACAACACGCGAAATCCGATAAAAATGATGCGTGTTCTTTGGCATGGAGATAAAATAATCCTTCAATAATCTCATCAACATGGTAAAGATACTTGTCAACCTCCAATGATATAAATGAAACGTTCATATCAAACAGTTCGTTGAACAGTCTAATGGATACATTGCCACACAATCGCAATAAATGTATCACAAACAGACATTCAAAGCTGTTGATTTCTTCGTCATAAAACTTTTTCCATAATTCCGGATATGGGTAGCAGTCGATGGTTTCGAGTTCGTTCTCGCATTCTGTTCTACACTTTACCGTGCGATTGAAATTTTCGCCCAGGACATTAATATTTCCCCATGCGGCTTCATATTGAAGATCCCTGTTTGCTTCGATGAGCGCCTCTAATTTATGAATGATGGGCATACAATAGGGATACCAGGCCGCGACGATGTTTTTAATAAAGTATTTATCGCAAGAAACGGGTGGCAACGGCGTCTTCTCATTCGGATCATATATTCCATAACCCGGCTGTTTTAGGATATCATCGGCTTCATTGTGTTCATCGAGAATGCCCTGAATGACGATCTGTTCATCGGGTGTTACTTTATCCATAAGGCGAACACAGGAAATCGACAGGCCATAAACCGCTTTGCGGTTTTCGTCGTCTTTCATCCTTTTGACGAGTTCCAGACCGGCCGAACGCATTTCTTTTTTTCGCGATTTCAATAAATTTTGTGTGGTTTTTAAAAGAATATTATCTGGTGCATTCATGAAAAGACGATATAATGTATTTCGCCCGGTTTGATTTTTAAGTCTGAAATATGTTTCGAGTTCAGCATAATCATTTTCGTCGAGTTTAACGCGTGGCATGATAGCATCGATAATATTAATAATATAACATCTATTTTGGCATATCATCGCTTTGAAAAAGATGCTGCGCTGTTGTGGCGTAACGGGATTCCAAACCGCCATTTGAAAGCATGTGCTTTCTCTAAACCCAGCCTCGGTATAGAGCGGAGCCAATTCGGAGAGCAACGCATTATCCTGAAGCATCCAGGCGATGATAAACATGCTCGCAATGACTTCGGATCGGAAACAAGTCAAATCGCGGGCAATGTCCCATGGATAGATGTAACCATCGGATGGCATCTTCTCCAACAGATGACTCAGTTTATCGTAAAACTGGCGAGCCTCATTCGTGGATTCAAAGTAGGATTCGATTGGAATCGGATCGCCCTTATGACCAATGAAGTTTATTTTTCTGTAATCATCGTAAATGTGTAATGCCGAAGTCGCAAGTGAATCCAAATCAATGATAAAGTATCGGAACCACGCCGCAAGCATAGCGGGATCATCTGCATAATGATTGAAAATATATTTAACCAGACATGCGAACCGTTTTTTATCCTTAAAGTAATAGCAGGCATGGTAATGCGCGACGATCATTTGCTCGCGTTTGCCTTCATAAATGAGCTTTTCGATGATATCTGCGCATTTTTGGCGATCCCGAATGCCGATACCCCAAAGGCCGATGTGGCATCGCAGATGATTCGTCGACTGTATGAGCTCTTCACATCGATCCGGTTCCAGAATGGCTATTTTCATCAAGTCGAACAATCTGTCCGATATCCTCTTAAACTTTTCGTCGTCGTTTATTCCCGTTTGCGTTGCCAATGCTCGCCGAACCGACGAATAACGAATCAGATGATGTTCGCAAATGGCTTTGAATATATCGATTTGGGCTTCAATCGTACCCGAATCCATGTTTTCGCAAATACACTGACGCACGCCTTCCTGCAATCCGGCCTTGAGCATAAAGTCGATGAGCAGTCGTCGAAGCTGTACATCATCGCTCTTCACGATGCCGCGGACGATGCCCGGGGTAATAGATAACTCGCATGTTTCCTCACTGAGAATCGTCGTTAGCAGATCTATCACGTTCTGATCACGGCAGTCGATGGCCGCTGCAATCAGGTCGCTGTCTCCTGCCAGCGACAAGTCATAATACCACCTGTGATATTCTTCGATATTTCGGGCTAAAAGTTTGATATAGGCAGTGACATCGTTATTGAGAATTTGCAGATTCAAATAGGAAAACAATATTTTTCGTAAAGTGTCCTCACTAATTGATCTATCTTGCGGAGCTCGAATCGTTGGGCGATAGCAGTTGCGCAGTATGTTGAATTGGTTTTGTTTGTTGAGGATATATATCGCCTGTTCGCGCATGGGTTCTGCGACAAATGCGTTGAATACATTGGGAAATTTGCGGGCAATTCGGTCGCCGAGCCCCGTTTTGAGCGGTGTCGAAACATCCGTGACTGCCGTTTGAAGAGCGCCCCTCATCTTGCTCAGCACTGGATTTTTTGACGCTACTTTGTTTTTTGTATCCGTCACGACCTCGCGGATTGCTTTTTTGAGTACGCCAAATATGCCGTCAATGGCCTTATCGGCCTTTTTGGTATTCGCATTTTGATCGACATCGCGAATGAAGCCTTTGACTTTTTGCGCAATGTCATCGATAGGACTGGACACATGGATTCTGTCATCCGCAGTTTCCGGTTTGTCCATTTCCTCCGAAATATTTTCAAATATTTTCTGAAGTCGGTATTCACCTTCTTTTCTCTTTCGTTCATCCGGATCCTGTGGATGAATAGGAATACCCAGTTTTTTCCACAATATAATTTCCATTTCATCTCTTAATTCTCGATCTATCATCGCAAAACTCCGTGTCGTAATATTTGGCTCTGTTTAACCAACGTGGATATGGGCTTTGTGTGCCTCTCCCCTGCCCTCGCTTTTATCCGGCTACGCGCAGGGAACAGGAGCCGTTCCATAAAAGCCCTTTTAGGACGCTGGCGAATTATATTCATTTGGCTTTTTCATTGTTTGGTTGTGCAACAAAAACTTGTTTTCATGGATGCGAAACTTGAGTTACCACATTCTGCCGCTGAGCATTGTCAGACGGATGAATGTGAATGGTTTGTCCAGTTCGACTTTTTCATCGAGCGATTCGAGACGCTGTTTTCCCGAAAATATGCAAAAAATGCCATCTTCAAATGACTGAATGGCATTGCCGACGGCTTTGGATAGGACAGGCAGTTTATCGCCGTAATTCACGCCGAAGTCAATTTTGCCCGTGACTGCGCTATTTTCCAGTTCTTCCTGCGAAAAAACTTTCAATAACTCGCTATTCGCCCGTTGTTTGTATTCTTTTACGCAGACTTTGACCACTTCGGTGATGAAGCTTCGCACGTCTGTGGGCATGCGTTCGAGTTCGAGGGTTTCTTGTGCTATGGCGGGTTGTTTTTGGGTGATACTCTTCGTACAGACTGTAATTTTTGGCATTGGGTTTTCTCTCAATGATGGGGACTGTTTTCGGTTCGATACGCCGTGCGAATTCTTGCGCACAGGGGGTAGGCGCGTATTTGCTTGCAAATAGCGCCGTAGGGGGCTTTGTCCCCTCACGAAAAAAACAATGAATCAGAGGTTCCTTGGTGGCACTGTTATTACAAATGCTATTGATGCTTTAGAATATAATCAATGCGTTCCTGCAATTCCGGAATCAGGTTATCGAGGCTTTTTTAGGCTGATAGACGTTGAAAATACAGCCACCGAGGATGAGCAGAATGCCGAGCACGATGTTCCACGTGATGGCTTCGCCGAGGATGATAAAGGCAAGAATGAGGGCGATAATCGGTTTGACGAAGAAGGCGTAGGATGCCGTCGATGCGCCGCCTTTTTCGATGGCACGCATGAAACAGAAATAACCGAAACCGGTCACGACGAGGCAGACGTAGAGCAGGACGCCGAGGGTATCCGCGTTGATATTGGCGAGCACGGGTTCGCCGAGGCAGAGCAAAACGACGAGTTCCATCATGGCACCGATGAGGAAGCTCATGCTGTTGACGGTCATGCCGCCGAGACGGCCGACGCAGCGCTTGCTGAGGGCCGTATAGAGCCCGAATGCAGCCGACGCGCCGAGGCCCATGAGAATGCCCATCGGCTCGTTGCCTTCGGCGAGGTGGAACGGATTCGCCACCATTACAAGGCCGGTCATGCAAATCGCGAGGACGGCGGCTTTTTTTTTCGTGAATTTTTCGCTCGCGATGAAATGGGCGAACACCATCGTGAACATTGGATTAAACGAAATGAGGACTGCCGCAAGGTTTGCGTTGGTGTGCATGACGGACATCTGGAAGAGCGTCATGCTGACGACGATGTTGACGAGGCCAAGAAGGGAGACGAACGCGAAATCGCGGGCGGTCAGGCGGTACTGGCGCTTTTTGAGATCGTGAATGGCAAAGGGGAGCAGGAAAAGGCCGCCGACGAGGAAACGCAGAAACGTCAGCTGCATGGGGGTGAAAGCCGCGCCGCCGATTTTGAGCGCGATTTCCATCGTACCAAAAGCGAGTGCCGTGAGCAGCACCCATGTATATTTGAGGTTTTTCATAAGGATTTAATCCACGTCATGATTCGGGCATTGGGATTAATCGACCCATTTGAGCCACGAACCGAGAATGCCGTCATTTCGGACGGATTCGAGCACGACGAGAGCCTGTCCGCGAAGGCGCGTATCGTCGTAGAGGCCGTTCTGTCGCGAATCGTAAGATGCCATGCGGTTGTCGCCGGCGAGAAATGCACCGTGATCGGCGCAGACGGAGCCGTTCAGGGCACCGACGATGGCCTGCTGGGGCAGCATAATGCGATAGCGAGCACCGGATGGGAGCGTTTCGCGCCAGATTTCGGGTTCTTCGGGCGGGCGGACGATGGCGTCACTGGTGAGGCGCAGGCGGGAAAGCTGCTTGCCATTCACCGAGATCTTGTCGTCGTGATAATCGATGGCCTCGTCATGGCTGGCGATGAGGCGCAGGTAATTTGGTTCGGAATCGCGCAGTGGTTTGACGAGAATGATATCGCCATCCTGAAATTCCTGGCTGACGAGGATGGGGGCCCATGACAGAACCAGGTCGCCGCGGGAAAGCGCGGGCATCATGGCATTCGATGTCACGCGGGACACGTCGAAAAGGGCGACAAAAGCGAGCATGAGAACGACGGCTGTAGCCAATGCAAATTTTGTCCACATCAGAACGCGTGGGGCGCGTTTTCGCGAGGACTTTGCTCGCTTTCGCGATGCGGTGCTGGAAGATTTCCGTGCGGCTTTTTCATTGGGTTCGGACGAATTCACCTCACTGCCGGAACCTTTTTTAGAGCGAGTCGATTTTTTAGGGGGATTCGTCCCGTCGATGTCGCGTTCTTTGTCATGTTCTTTCTTTTTATTCTTCTTATCATGCGCTACATTTGATTTCATAAAGCGTTCTCCTGGCGCAAAAAGCCGGGGGCATTATGAACTCAGACCCCAATAAAACCAAATTTCGGGAGGAACGGGATGGACATCACGATTCGCGACGTCAGGCAGTTGATATCGAAACGATTTCCAGAGAAATGTGCCGAATCGTGGGACAACCCCGGGCTTCAGGTCGGTCGGAACGATGCCGTGGTAAAAAAGGTTCTCGTTGCGCTTGAACTGACGCCATCCATTGTCCGTGAAGCAGTCGAGACGGGGGCGAACCTCATTGTCACGCATCATCCGTTCATTTTCAGGCCAATAAAAAAGCTGAATGACGACACGCCGGATGGCGAAATGCTTTTGACACTGGCCGAGCATCGGATTGGGATGATTGCGGCGCACACGAATCTCGACTGTGCAGCCGGTGCCATTACTCAGAAACTGGCGGATGATTTGGAACTCGCGAATCGCCGCAACTTTCTTGAGCATCATCCGTATGCGGCCTATAAAATTGTCGTGTTTGTTCCGGAAAAAGACGCGGAACGCGTTGCGGAAGCGATGCACGAGAGCGGGGCCGGGTGCGTCGGGAATTACTCGAACGTATCGTTTTGTGCCAAAGGGAAGGGGCGGTTTACGTGCGGCCAGGAATCCCATCCGGCGATAGGGGAACCGGGGACATCCGAAACGGTCGACGAAGTGCGGATCGAGATGGTCGTTTCCGAGAGTCGGTTGTCGGCCGTGACCAAAGCCTTGAGAGCGGCGCATCCCTATGAGGAGCCTGCTTATGACGTGTTCAAGCTGGAATCGGAGGTGCACGGGATGACGGATGCGTATAGTTTCGGTGTTTCGGGAACCCTGCCGGAACCCGTCCGGCTGGACGAATTTATCCCGAGGGTGAAGGAAGTATGGGATATTTCGTCGTTACGCGCCGCCGGACGGGATGAGAAGATGATCTCGCGGGTTGCCATTCTGAATGGGGCAGGGGCAAAATATCTGAGTGAGTGCCGGGGAATTGACGCCTTTATCACGGGCGACTGCGGGCATCACGATTTTGACAATGCGATTCGTCGGGATATTGCACTTATCGATGCAGGACATTACGATACTGAGAAGTATATTCCGCAGATCCTTGCGGATATGATTTCAACAGAGTTCAGAACCATCGAGACCAGAATTGCCAGCACGATGTGCAATCCGTTCAGGAATTGGTGATTAACAGAAAACCTCATCGTCCCGGTATTCGGCATAAGGCGTCAAACCAATGTCGATTGCCGATTTACATTTGCAGACATGCCTTGATTTGGTTATAGCCATAGCTGGAGTGAATAACCTTATCGTGAATGAATAAGACGAAGATGATAATGAAACGACGAAATTCAAAGAACAGCAGGATTTCAAGGCTGAATCATACCAAAAACGCGTTTGTATTTGCCACAGTCATGATCTGCGGAATGATTGGCTGCACGCCTTCGGATGATGCGACCAAGTGTCCGGAGGGACAGGTATATTGCCGAAATCGTTGCATCGATCCGATGACGACGAAGCGCTACTGTGGAGCCGATGAAGCGTGTGAGAACTACACCAAATGCGATACATATCAGTATTGTGTGAAAGGCGTATGCAGTGACGAACCGGATCAGACGTGTCCGTACGGCTATTTGATATGTGGCGACGGCGACGAATGTCTGAATCCCGATGAGCTGAATCTGAGTGCCTGTGATAAATGTAAGAAGGGCTATGAAGATTGCAACGAGGACATGAGCGATGGGTGCGAAGCCAATCTCAAGTCATCGAGGTTGGATTGCGGGACGTGCGGAAACGCTTGTGCTGACGGAAATTCGTGCCGAGGCGGAAAATGCCAGAAGGGATGCCAGTCGAACGAGTTTTTATGTGACGGCGCATGTCTGAATAGGCAAATATATCATCTGGCTGATTCCTGTGAAGAGTGCCAGGCATTTTACGGGGATTGCAACGGCGATGTCAAAGACGGATGCGAAACAAATCTCAAGACAGATTCAGAGAACTGCGGAGTTTGTGGCAATGCATGTCCGCCGGAGAGTGAATGCGCAGGTGGAAAATGTGTGGAGACGTGCGACGAAACCGAGCAACGGTGCGACGAGGCTTGCGTTAAATTCGCCACTGCACACATGAAGTCGTGTACTGTATGCGAGAACGATTATCTGAATTGTGACAAAAACATATCAAACGGCTGTGAAGTCGAAAAACTAACAGATCCCAATAACTGCGGCTCATGTGGCAATGTATGCGGTGCGGAAAAACGATGTGTGAAAGGAAAGTGCGTTTCCAGTTGTGAGGCCACGGAGACATCATGCCAGGTTATGGGAACCTATGTATGCGTCAACACTTTGAAAGATGTCTATCACTGTGGCGGGTGTAACCGTTATTGTAAACCGGAAAAAAATGCGGTTCAGCTTGGATGCAAGCTGGGATCCTGCAATTACGAGTGTTTTCCGAACAAAAATAACTGCGGTACAAACAAAAAGCCTGTGTGCGCCGATCTTCAGAAGGATGCGGATCACTGCGGAGCTTGCTACCATCAGTGCAATTATCCGGGTGTTGAGAAGAATGCGTGCGAGAACGGCGTTTGTTCGATCGGCACTTGCGAAGAGGATCTCGTCGACTGCAATAAAAAGATTGAAGACGGGTGCGAGACGAATATCAAGAGCGATCCGAATCACTGCGGCGGTTGCAATCAAAAGTGTAATGCGGGCGACTTCTGCAATAACGGTGTTTGTGACACCCAATGCTCAACGCCGATGCTCAAATGTACGAAAGACGAATCTGTCGAATGCATCAATCCTGGTTCGGACGTGAACAACTGCGGTGAATGCGGTCATGTTTGCGAATCGAAGCCTCATGCCATTGCACAGTGTAAAAACAGCACGTGCACTTATGTGTGTGAACCCGGATACCAGAATTGTGGGACCCCGGAGGCACCCAACTGTCTCGATGTGACATCGGATTTGCAAAATTGCGGCGGGTGCGGGATATCTTGCCTCAACATCCTTACGGGGGTAGAGACGGCAGTTTGTGAAAGTGGCCAATGTATGGTCATGTCCTGCAAGAAGGAGTTTGGCGACTGCAACAAGGATCCGTTTGATGGTTGTGAGGTGAATCTGAAATCATCCATCGTCGCATGCGGGAGCTGTAACAATTCGTGTGAAGGAGATGATCCAGTCTGTCAGGACGGGACGTGTTGCAACCGCATGTGCGAGGACAAGGTATGCGGCGATGACGGCTGTGGCGGATCGTGCGGGAGCTGTCAGGAAGGGGAATGCGTGGCTGGGCAATGTAAATCCATTCCGTCGTCTTCCGGATGCTCGGATGGCACGAGAGAAGGCTTCAAGAATGCGGTGGCTTATCCTCAAATCGCGGCGTGCAGTGGCGCGTGGTCGGTGCCGGGGCTTCATCACGCCGGACCGGAATGCGACAGAAAATCCGGGAACACAGGTGAAAATGCCCCAGGAACGGGTTGCAATGTCGAGGATTTGTGTGCCGAAGGGTGGCATGTCTGTCTTGGAAAAGATGACGTCAAGGGACGTTCCGTCAACGGATGTACAGGTATCCTTCAGGACAACGACGCACCTTATTTCTTCGCAGCCCGGACATCTTCAAGCGGATCTTTTAACTGTACGCCCGATACAGTCGGCTCTTCCACGACGAACACGGACGACTTTTTTGGATGCGGCAACATGGGATGCCCTGCCACAAAGGAAACTTGCGCACCTCTTGAACTTGGATCCCATGACTTGTGCATTGGCATTGTCGATCGCCAATGTACCTGGACGGATGATGGCAATGGCAAGATCAAGGGTTCAGGGAACATGGGCTGCAACTGGTGCAAGACGCTCGATTATTGGAACTTTGTTTTGAAAACTGACTATAAAACGGCCTGGCAATGCGGCAGTGACCAGTCGAACGAAGCCAACAATGTCACCAAGACCGATCCGGATTCGCAGGGCGGCGTCCTGTGCTGCAAGAACCAGTGCGACAGCGATTCGGACTGTCCGGATGGCAAGGTTTGTGATTTTTATGTATGTAAGGATGCAGGCTGAAAAATGCAGCAAACACCAAAAGGTTTAAGGCTTCATATCGGTATTTTTGGACGGCGCAATGTGGGCAAATCGAGTATTCTCAATGCCATTACGCGCCAGACGGTTTCGATCGTGTCGAGCGAGAAAGGCACGACAACCGATCCCGTCGAAAAGAACATGGAACTGTTGCCACTGGGGCCTGTACAGTTCATCGACACTGCCGGACTCGATGATGACGGAACGCTCGGCCAGCTTCGCATTGAACGGACTCGTTCCGTCTTTGATCGATGTGACCTCGCCCTCGTCGTGACCGACGGCCCGTGGGACGAATACGAAACCGGGATTTGCGAGGCACTCAAGGAACGCCAGATTCCGTGGATCGCGGTTTTGAACCAATGCGACATCGCAAATCACGATGCGCTTATGGAATCGCTCAAACAGGACCATCGCGAAGTCGTCAAGACATCTGTCAAAACCGGCGTGGGGATTGAAGAATTACAGCAGGCGATTATTCGCATTGCCCCAGAAGATTTTTTGAATGCGCAAAAACTCATCGGCGATCTGGTGCCCGAAAACAGCCACGTTTTGCTCGTCATTCCGATCGACAAGGAAGCGCCCAAAGGCCGTCTTATCCTGCCGCAGGTGCAGACGATCCGGGACTTGCTCGATCACAGCGTGCCGTGTTCCATCTGTCGCGAAGATCGCGTATCGCAGGCACTTGCCAATTTTAAAACGCCGCCATCCCTGGTTGTGACGGACTCTCAGGCATTCGGGATTGTGAGCGGACAGGTGCCGGAGTCGATCATGCTGACGGGGTTTTCGGTCTTATTTGCGCGGATGAAAGGCGATTTGATGACGATGGCACGCGGCGCTGCGCGGATTTCAAATCTCAGGCCAGGGGATTCCGTCCTGATTGCCGAGGCCTGCACGCACCATCCGATTCAGGATGATATCGGGCGCGTCAAGATACCGAACTGGCTTCGCAAGGCCATCGGGGACGATATCCACATCGATGTCGTCAGCGGCCCGGAGTTTCCGGAAAACCTGAGCGAATACAGCCTGATCATCCATTGCGGGGCGTGCATGTGGACGCGTCGGCAGATGCTATCCCGCATTCGACAGGCCACCGCACACGGCGTCGCCATCACGAATTACGGGCTTGCCATCGCCGCCCTGCACGGCATACTGGACCGTGCGCTCGAGCCTTTCCCCGACGCGCTGAGCGCGTGGAAACAAGAGTGTGCGGCGGGCGTATGTCAATAGCCCGCCGGGCCGGCCGTATTTTTTGCCACGGGGCCGCGTCAGAGACGGTTTTACAAACGCTCAATTTATTGCAATGATGCCGGCAAAAAATAGGCAGGCCGATATATGGCAAAAAAAAGCCGCTGATGAACAGCGGCTTGATTAGAATTTAGTCACGATTACGAGGCGTGCGGCGCGGGCCGTTGCCTGCAGGCTTTGTCTGATTGGCTTCATTGACGCGGATTACCCGACCATCTAGTTCCTTGCCGTCCATTTCGGCAATGGCTTTTGCAGCAGCACCGTCATCAGCAAATGTAACAAAACCAAAACCACGCGAACGATTCGTATCACGATCCGTGATGACTTTTGAATCCGTGACTTCGCCGAACTGTTCAAAGGCTTTACGCATACCATCTGAAGTCGTTGCCCAGGCCAAACCACCCACAAAAAGCTTTTTCGACATAACCGTCTCTCTTAAACGTGTGCAAAGAATGCACTTGATGCGGATGAACGCCACCCGCGACAACGCGATTCCTGATGAATCGCAAGCAGACACCTTATACCCGTGAAACTGCACTTATTTTTTTATACGCTTGATGGGAAATGCGTGCAATCAATATTTCATGCAATCTCGGGATTCTTGTAACGATTCAGACCCATTGGGGAACGTGGAAATGTTTTTATCAAAGTATTTTACCCCAAGAAACAGAGGAATTGACTGAAAAACAAGACATTTACATCATTCGACCTCTCGCCTCCAGCTGCCTGGGTTCAATAGGATTACGTATTCATGAAAAGCCATTAGGAACTGAGTAGTTACGCTCAATGAATACATGACTTTCAACGCGTTTTTTCTTACAATATAAGGAGGTATTTTTTGGCGGGGTTAGTCATGTCCAACGAAAGAATTGCAAAAAAACAACATATTCAGCAGTCTGATTCGTTCGACAATGCAACCAGAATTGATGACTGGTTTATGCGCGATGCTGAGAAGTTTTCGAGGCTCAAGGATCAGCTTGAAGCCTTTCTTCTCATTGCCGAGAAAGTGGGCTCGAATGCCAATATCGAAGGCGTCCTCAAGATTATCTGCGACAAGACGACGCAACTGATGCGGTGTGAACGGACGACGATATTTATCGTCGAGAATGATATAAATGGCGAACAATGGCTGAGTTCGATTATCGCAGAGAAATCCGGCGTGATAAGGCTTCGGTTCGGCCAGGGCATTGCGGGAAATGTGGCGCACACGCGGAAATCGCTCAATATCCGGGATGTCTATCAGAGTTCGCTTTTCGATCCTTCGTTTGACCAGAAGACGGGATTTCGGACGCGGTCATGCCTTGCGATGCCAATTCTGAATGTCCAGAACGACCTCCTCGGCGTGGTTCAGGTCATCAACAAACTGAACGGGGATTTCAGTGCCGATGAGGATGAGGAAATCCTTGCCTCGATATGTTCGCAAATCGGCGTGAGCCTGACGCAGCATCGGTTTATCATGTCTCTGAGGCACAAGAACGAGGAGCTTGACGATGCCCGGCAGAAGCTCCAGCAGAAGTATGCCGAACTCGACATCCTGTATGCCCTCGAACGCGAGGCCGCAGCAGCGCTTGACCTTTCTTCGCTTGCGGATCGAATGCTCGCCAAATGTATGAGCGCTTTTCGCGTCGATTGCGCGGCACTGCTCATTACGGACAAGAATAACCTTCTTTTCTGCCTGAAGGCGGACGACGCATGCCGTCAGACGAAGCCGATCAAGCTGCCTCTGCTCATCGGCCAGGCGATACAGACAGGGGAATGCACGCGTGTGACGCTTCGCGAAAACACGACACTGCCCGAATTTACGGCGCAGTTTTTCGAGATTCCGCTTAACGCGCTGCTCATCGCGCCGTTATGCCATCAGGAAAACAAGCGCGGTGCCCTGATTCTGGGATCGCAGAATATCACGCCGGGATTTTTTAGCCCGTCTGATGCGAAGCTCGCGGCGATTTTTGCGGCGAACATAGCGCATGCCGTCAGCACGCATCTCGATCGCGAAGAGAACGAAAAGAATGCGCGGCTGAACGCCATCGGTCAGATGTTTAGCGGTCTCATGCACGACATGAAGACGCCTCTTGCGAATATCGAAGGGTATCTCGATCTCATGGTTTCGCAGGACAAGGCCGAATCGAGGGAGCAGTTTGCCGAAGTCATCACGCGCCAGATTCAGACGATTCGCAGCATGGGGACGGAAGTTCTCCAGTTTTCGCGTGGCGAGACGACGCTTTTGCTTCGCAAGCTCCCGCTCCACAATGTGATCAAAAATGCCCTCGAAATTCTCACGCCGATGGCTGAAAAACGTGGCATCCGGATTTCGTGCAAGGAGAAATTCAACGGCAAGATTTATTATGATGAAATCAAGATGCAGCGCGTCCTGTTGAACCTCGTGAAGAACGCGATCGAGGCCATCGGGCGCGACGGAAACATCGAAATCAGCACACGCGCTGACGAAACGCACGTGTTTCTCAACATTCAGGACGACGGCCCCGGGATTCCGCCGGAAATAGCCCGCACGCTCTTTGACGCCTTTGTCACGAGCGGCAAGGAAAACGGCACGGGGCTGGGGCTTTCGATCGTCCGGAAAATCATCGACGAGCATCGTGCGACGATCGCATGGAAACCCGTTGAACCGCATGGAACCTCATTCATCATCACTTTT
This sequence comes from Myxococcota bacterium, assembly GCA_045597285.1. Lineage (GTDB taxonomy): Bacteria > Myxococcota_A > Bradymonadia > UBA4248 > UBA4248 > UBA4248. Next base: position 3,914 of record JAZODZ010000238.1, on the reverse strand, counting down.
TTAATATCGTGAATGGCTGCCTATGCTGACGCATACGGCAGCCGTGTCGGGCTATTGCATACGCCCGACACCCCTATGGCACCCGAACATTTACTGAACTCAAGACCGGAATAATACAATGGCAAATCATCGAAATTTCACATCCTGGGATGAATTCGTTCAGGAAATAACAGGCGAGGAAAATGAGTCGGCCCGTAGCGCGCAAGACCCGAAACAACAGCTTTCCTCGAAAAAGCCACAAACCTTTTGGGATTTATCGGTGCCTGAAGATGAGTCGCTGTCTGTATTTCTCGCAAAATTGCAGGCTTCTGCGCCTTTTGAGGACGACGATACGGGAGAGAATAGCAAAGTTTCCCGGCCGAATAGTGCCTCACAGTTCCAGGATTCTGTGCTTAATGCCGATTTGCCAAACAACGGAAAGATTACATCGCCAAGACTGAACCCTGCAGCCAATGCAAAAGAGGAACATCCGACAGCGCCGAAACTCGGTGCAGTTGCGGCAGGTCCGAGAAACGAACTGAAAAAAATCCTCAGTGAAATCGATTCGGGGCAGAAGAGAATCGGTAAAAACAAACGTCCAACAATTGCCACAAACGATGATTATTCGTTTCATCCCCCTCATCTGTCGACGACGCCGTCCAATACGGACATGCCGCTGGTTGAGGGGGCGAACTCAGAAGTCAGTATGGAACTGTCCCGGATCACACTGACATCGTCTCCTTTGCCCAAAGGGGAAGTACCGCATGTGGACGACACGATAGATGTGTCCAAAGTGCAGACAGTTTGTGTAGAACCGATGGATAACAAGCCGGTTCTGCCGCCTCTTCCAAAGCACTCTCCAAAACAGTCGGTTCCGCCACCTTTGCCGTCGGCGAAAATGCGCCAGTCCATGGTTCAGGCTCAGACCATCCAGGCCAACACGCGTCCTCCATTGGCAAGCCAGGCCAAACTGTTTTTGCCTCCGGTTTCGATCGAGCAATCAGAAAACCAGGCCACGATGGCATTGCAAGCCCCCAAACTTATGCCTGCCAACGATCTCGACACGATGGCAATGGACGCTCCCGATTTCAGCGGATTTCCATCCAATGATCCACACGATATTCAGGCAACCACAGAAAACGAAGTTATTCCCAAAGAAGTCATCGAAGGAAAGAGATATACGGTTCCCCCATCGGAGTCTCTGACGGGTATTTCTGACAGCGACGTCACGTTTTCACGCCCCGTCCAGAAGTCCCTTGTTCCTTCGGCAAAGCGAGTCGCTCTCCCCAAAATTCGCACCAGCGAGGATGCGGGAGACTGGGTTCCTCTTCTGCCCAGACTTGGAAAAAAGAAAAAGGTGGAACAGGCTTCCCAGACTACGCCTCCTCCTGCGCCAAAACAGCAGGCAAATGCTGACAGTCTCAATGAAAAACCGGCCATTCTGACGAAAGTTGCCGAGCCTGAAATTAATCAGAAACCCAAACTCGATATCGCTCAGGAACCGGAAGTCGGCAAGCGCGATGCGCTCTCCGAAATGGTGGAGCAGCATGTCTTCAAAGCAGAGAACAAGGAAGAACCGTCACTCAACGAACTCATTTCTGAAGCGGTCGATCCGATCACGCAAATGACGGAACCCGACCATCAGATGATGGAAAAACTGGCCGAGATTGTGGAATCCGAAGACGAAGATTCCACGGCGGTCATGGATCGGAAGCCCGGAACTATCACCGAAGGGAATATGACGCAGACCGAAATCGATGTCGATATGCGATCGGATCCTTCCGGGATTTCAATCGACACGCGGTTTCCGCTTCGTCCAAACTCATTGTCCGTTTCGTTGGCGAATCGTAAAATCAATTATGACGAGGTCAAAGAAATTCTCACGCATCTTCCTTTTACCATTCCCAAAGGATACTCAAACTTCACCCCGATTGGGCATGGAACGCAGGCGTCTGTTTTCTATGCCATCGATCCGAAAGGGGAGAGCGTTGCGCTCAAATGTTTCGATATGCAGTCTTTCTCATCGTGGAAAGACGAAGAGCTGCTTCGCCGCGAAGTCAGCACGCTTCGGGAACTCGACTGTCAGGGCATTCCACGCTTTATCGACTTCATCGAAGATGGCCGATACGCATTTCTCGTCGAATCGTTTATTGATGCGCCTTCACTTGAACAGCGGATGGAAAATGGATTCAGACCGACGTTGGAGCAGGTTCTGACCATCATGCATAATGCGGCATGGATACTTAAAACGCTCTCCATGCGCGTGAACCCGATCATTCACAGAGACATCAAACCCGCGAATATCCTTGTCGACGACGATATGAATGTGACGATTGTCGATTTCGGGGTTGTTGCGGCGGCTCGTCAGCACACGATAGGGATGACATTCGCCGGGACAGCGGGATACCTGGCTCCGGAACAGCTCTACGGAAAAGTCACGCCATCGGCCGACATCTTTGGACTCGGTATGTCCATCGTTCATCTCGTGACCAATGTTCCGCCATGCGAGATGGACATGATCGGACTTAAACCCGACATCGATAAATACATTCCGATGTTCATTCCCGATCACCTGTGTGCTCTGTTGCACGACATGATCGAGCCTGACCCGAACCAGCGCATTGCGAATGCAAACGAATTACTCGACAGACTTGCTGCGCTCGATTTCAATTCTCACAAGCTCAAATGGAAAGGAACTGGACTGAGGCTGTCGAGAAAGAACCGTCTTGCCAGTATTGAACGCGCTCGAAAGAAGAGGGCAAAACGCCTGGAAAAGCTGGCTCTCAAAGTTGCAGGCCCCAAGGCGACGGTAGATCCTCTGCTGAATATTCCGGAAAAAGCAATTCTGCACGATAATATTCATCGACGAGTGGATGTTTATCGTTCCGCGAGAACGATTTGCCTGCTGCAATTGGCGACATTGTTGTTTGTCGTCGCGGGATTATTTTTTACCGACTCCATCCTGATCTCGATATTCGATTCGTGGAATTCTCTGTTCTTTTCGGATCTTCCGGTGATTTCGACGTTTTCCATGATCGTGTCGTGTATTGGTCTGTGCATTTATAGCCACTTCACCAATAAAGGACTTTTCCCGCTGAAAGAAAACGCAATCTATGTTCAGAGAACGAGGAATGACAACAGACTGCTAAACGATTTGTACCGATATGCACTCACCAGTGAGCAGTCGGAAACGGTTAATTACTGTCTTTCCGACATTCTTGCTGAACTCTATTGGGATAAATCCTCTGATGAGATCGAAAGTTTAAGGAATTCGGAGAATACGTTAAGAGAGCTGACGAAACAAGCCATCATGAGCAATACGCAGGAAATACAAGTCGACAAACCAGTGGTGGAACTCAATCTTACGAACAAGGATCTCAAGAATACACTAAAGGTCATCATAAATGAGGACGAAGAGCCTCAGTTTAAGGAAGATGATTTTTGTATAGCCTGTCCTCCGCCCAAAGCACTCAGTATTCCCAAGCTGCTAATGAACACATTGCCGTTTATTCTGCTCACCTCTTTCTTTGTGTTTATTGCTGTTCCACTGGAAATCAGTGCGTTAGATATGGATTCGCCCTTGCCAATTATTGGGTATGTTTTCGTCAATCTGCTTGCGATGTTCCTTCCGTACGTCATATTTATTGTCTATATGACGACACGCGGTCAGACATCACAAGAGTATCGGCAGAATTTTATGCGCTTTAGAAAGAGGTTTTTAGTCAGCTGCCAACAGGATCGGTTATTACTGGAAGAGAATAATGGTGTGACATTGGATTCACCGGCCATTAAAAGTTGAGACTTTGCATTAACGAATAAAATCAATTATTATAGAATAAGCGTGAAGTTTTCAGGAGGAACCATGCAAATGAGACAAATCAAAGAATCGTCGGGTTTTACCCTTGTGGAACTGATGATTGTTGTTGCGATAATAG
>JAZODZ010000237.1:0-10151 GCA_045597285.1 Myxococcota bacterium | reverse complement strand
AAACGTGCGGCCTGGCACACTACCCCCTTTCCGCGTTCATGCCGCGTAAAAAAAAGAGCTCAGATGTGCCTGGCTAGTGCAGCTCGCGCTGTACCCGCGTCCGGGTACAATTTGCGCATTCCCTGACCAAGGGGCAGGCCGCACAATATGTAGCGGTCTTGGAAAACCGTTATGTGAAGCCGGAATGGTACATTTTTCCCTCCTTATGTCGAGTGTCATACCGCAAACACACAAGATGATGACGTCAAAAAAAAATTGTGACACCGAAGGGGAAAAAATATTTTGTATCAAAATTTATCAACGGAGGAATAATCGTCGGCACTTGTCCATTGTTCCGAATGGCGTAACGAAATCATGATGGGGCACACCTAGAATTCTTAACAAACAATCATATTCGTGGATTGCTGTATGTTCCGGGCTGTTCGCGTCCGTAATTGGAGTTTGAGTAGGTACCGTTTAACGGGATGAAAAACCTCAAAATGTTTATTTATTGATAAAGGGGACATAGAAAAGCCCAAATACTCTCAATGGAGAGATGAATTGGAGGTTGATGATGAAAAAATCCCTGTTTCTGACGTTGATGATGGCTCTATTGGCGGGTTGTTCCGGGCAGGCTGAAAATCAGATTGAATCAGCTGCTTCACAGAATGGTGACCGAAACAGTGAAAAAGAATTGATCCAGTGGGTCGATAGATTTCAGAGAAATCCGGATGTCCTGGCTTCACTGAATGCGCCCGTCTTGAAATCGGATAATGGTGCGGAACTCGAGGATTTATGCGGCGATGCTTCTGTTCGCGAAGCCATGGCGGACAGGGATTATCAGACGGTCGTGGCGAAAGACGACGTGTCAAAGGCCATCGATATTCTGCATTCGATTCCGGAACACGGTTCGAAGTATGAACCAGCGCATCTTGCAGAAATAGAAGAATTGGCGCAGAAAGTCGGGCAGGATCAGAAATTGCCCGAGTTTTCATGGCAAGATGAAGACAGCACGGTGTTGCTTGCAAACCTGAAGAAATCCGGGTTTTCAGTAGATAAGAGCGAGGAATCTCAGACCGCGCTTGTCGCAATGCTCAAGGGGAACGACTGTGAGAAAGTGCTTCCCAGGTATTGTGAATATGTGCAGAAACTTCAGAGCATGTCTGCGGAAACCTTGAAGGATTCACGTCGTCTCGATGCCCTTCTGACTTGCGATCTCGTGGGCTGGGCCGGAGAATTGAGGCTGAATTTTCCGAAAAACGATTACAAATTTGATCGTTTCCGGAAATATGTTTCGGATGAGGAAATTGTTTCGATTCGCAAGAAAAACTTTGTTCAGGAACTGGCAAAGTACGGGGTTGATAAATCTTTCCAACATATAGCCCCTCCGGATCCCCAGTACGAATTGCTCAAACAGGCGCGAAAACTTTATGTCGAGGCTGCGGCTTCGGGGGGCTGGCCTGCCGTCGAGGCACCGGCAAAAATTACGGAGCCGAAGCTCGACAAGACTTATGATTATGTGCCCGCGCTAAGGAAAAGACTGAAAGCGGAAGGTTATCCAGTCGAAGATCTCGATAGCAATGTTCTCGATCAGAAGCTCGTGGATGCCATCGTTCTATATCGAGATGTCCATCAGCTTTCGACCAAAAAAGTTGTTGACAATGTGCTGTTCAAAAACATGTCGGTCTCCCCTAAGGACAGGCTCGATATGATCGACCTCGCCATGCAGCATTATCGCGAAGAAGCCATTGGTTCGCTCAATTATTATGTCAAGGTCAATGTACCCGATTTCCATGTCGAAGTATGGAAGGACGGACAGCGCATGGCACGGCATAGAATCGTCGTCGGAAATAACAATGTCCAGAAGGATCCGGTGACGAAAAAAGTCGTTCCCGATCCCGAGACGTTGTATCCGCTCCATCCCAACAGGACACCGCTTCAGACCTCGAAGATTAACGAAATCATCTATCAGCCGTACTGGAATGTTCCGGCGAGAATTCGAATCGAGGAACTCGAACCAAAATTGGCGGAAAATCCCAATTATTATGTGGAACATAATTACGAAGAAGTGAACGTCGGTGATCCGAAACTGTATTATGTACGCGAGCTTCCGAATCCCAAGAACAGCCTTGGGCAGGTCAAGTTCATGTTCCCGAATCCGCACAACACCTATCTGCATGACACGCCGGCGAAAGCCGTGTTCAGCAACCCGGTGCGTGCATATTCCCATGGGTGTATGCGCGTCCATAAGCCACTCGATCTGGCGGAGCTGTTGCTGAAAAATGACGGTCAATGGGATGCACAGAAAGTCCACAATATTCTGACCGCGAATCCGGCGGAACAGGTGACGATTGAGCTTAAACATCCCGTCGATGTCGATGTCGTGTACATCAATGCGCGTGTCGATGATTCGGGGGTGGTGGCATTTTTAAGCGATATTTATCAATACGATGCGGTCAGGACTGGAAAAGTCGTGCTTCAGAAACTGCCACGTCCAAGGAACTGATTGTGTGAACGTCAGGTTGGCTGGCAACGCCACAAAAGAGAAGCGCCGCGCGTATGCAATAGCGCGGCGGGCACGCCGTATGTCAATAGGCGTGCTGACGAAAAAGAATCACGCCGGGCGAGTATCGGAAGAAATCGCTTAGGAACAGACGTAAAACGTCCAGTAACTTGCCAAAATACGCCGTATTGTTGTAAGGAGCATAACGGGAATTTGCCCGTCTAATAGGAGATGTTGATATGTATAACCACATTACAGTCATGGCGCAGGCTGTCGAACAAGCTGTTGAGGCGACGCCAAACTGGACTTTGCTGGGTATCATATTTGGCATTATGGCCATTATAGCCATTCTGCTGGTGATACCTTCGAAGGATGTCGAGGCTTTGGAGGATAAGGAGAAAAAATCCAAGCCAGCATTGAAGTTCGACGATCTGAAAGCGATCGAGGATAAAGACGACAAGGAAGAGTCTGTTGACAAGCCGAGAAAATCGCTCGCCGAAATTAAAGTCGCAAAACGTGCGGTTGTTTCTGAAGAAAAATCAAAAGAAGAATTGAGGGAGCTTCGCAAAGCTCGCCGTGCATCGGCGCAGACTGAAAAAGCTATCCAGAAACGCGAAGTCAAAGAGGCTGAAAAATCGGCAAAAGATGCCGAAAAATCATCCGATGATGCAGTAATCGTTGAAGAAGCAGAAAAAGAAGAGACCCAGAAAGTGAGTGTCGTGGCAGAAGAGGCTGAGGAAAAGGCTTCTGAAGCTGAAGCGGAGACAGTCGCAGCCGTCGATGAGTCTGAACCTGTAAGCGAAACTCCCGATTCTCAGATTCTTGAAATGAGCGGTCTTGCGGAAGCGCATGACCTGTCAGAAGAGAAAAGTGCGGAGCCAAATGTCCAGAATTCGAACGAAGTCATGGTAGACGTCACTGCGGATACCAGTGATATGTTCGCGACGCTCTTTGGCGACGATGCATCGCATGATTCCCTTTCATTTGATGAAATAGAGCGTGGAAATCCAACGAGCGTCGACGACGGCACGATCTTCCCGACACTCGGTTCGGCCCTGATTCCGCTCAATGAGATAGAAAAAGCCGCAGAAGATAAAACAGAAGTCGTCGATGCTTTGGACGAACTGACGCGAAGGCTTTCAGACAAGGCGGAAAAAAAAACTCATCAGTGAGTGAAAAAATTGAGCCCGATACAACGCCTGGAACCAATGATGTTCCGGAGAAACCGGCAGAAATTGATGTTCAAAATAACGCAGAGCCGGAAAATCATGTTGACATCGTGGAAGAAAATAAAACGGATTCCGATGATAAAACGGCAGAAAAATCAGATTCGGAACGGAAACATGACAAATTAGCCGAATCGGAGAATAAAATTTCTTCTGACGAGAAATCTGACGAAAAGAAGTCGGACGAAAAGAAGTCGGACGAAAAGAAGTCGGACGAAAAGAAGTCGGATAATAAAAAATCTGACGAAAAGAAATCTGTCACCGAGAATCGTGGCCGTTCTTTGAATGAAGGCTTGGAAGCGACGCGATCGAAGGGATTTTTGGCGCAGATCGGCCGGATTTTTAAAGGTGAGCTGAAGAGTTCCGTGACGGATGAACTCGAAGAGATTCTTTTCACGGCGGATATTGGTGTCAAAACGAGTGAACGACTTTTAGATCGTGTGACGGATAACCTGAAAAATAAAGGCGACGGGTCTGCGGCACTTCAGCTCCTGCGAGAAGAAGTGCGAAGTATTTTGAAGAGCTGCGAAAAGGATTTCGAGATCGGGAAGGCCATGCCACACGTCATTCTGACGATTGGCGTCAACGGCGCAGGCAAGACGACCACCCTCGGGAAACTGGCTTCACAGCTCGTTCAGCAGGGCAAAAAAGTCCTGCTGATTGCAGGCGATACATTCCGTGCGGCAGCCATTGAACAGCTTGAAGAGTGGAGTCAACGCAGCGGATGCGAGATTTACAGGAAAAAGCAAGGCGCTGACCCGTCTGGGACGATTTTTGACGGCATCAAGTATGCACAGGAAAACGGATTTGATGTCGCACTGGCTGATACGGCCGGTCGTTTGCAGAACAAAAAAGAATTGATCGATGAGCTGAAAAAAATCCATCGCGTTTGTGGAAAAGCAATGGCTGGTGCCCCGCATGAAATTTTACTCGTTCTCGATGCAACCAATGGACAGAATGCCTTGATGCAGGCGAGGGAGTTTGGAGAGGCGATCGATTTCACCGGAATCGTTCTGACAAAGCTGGATGGAACGGCGAAAGGTGGCGTGATAATCGGTATCTGCGAAGAGTTCAGAAAGCCTGTTTATTTCATCGGAATAGGCGAGATGACTGAGGATCTACGCAGGTTTGAGGCCGATGAATTTGTGGATGCGCTCTTTCTGGAAAACGGAGGAAACTGACATTCAAAACGAAAAAAACAAACGCATTTATTTTTTAGCAGTCTAGTTGCACAGAACAATAAAAGTGTGATATAAGGGAGTGACCCTGCGAAGGTGGCAGAAAGCTGTAACCTACAGGCTCTAGTTGTGAGAAAGATGTGCAGCTGTTAGTCAACTTGGACCATTGCAAGATGGTACGATGAGGAGCTTATTGATGCGCCGTGTCCTCAATGTAATGATATTGGCATTGGTAATGATGATAATAGTGCCTGGAATGGCGATGAGCCAGGAATCAGGCGGCTCGAGCGACTCCAGTGCGAGCGCAGGCAACGACGCCTTCGAGAGCCGTATTGTCGTCAAAAGTCAAAAGAAAAAGCGAGAGTTTAACGATAAGATCGTCGTTATTCAGCGCAAGCCGTTTATGCGACGGAACCGTGTGGAGCTTTCGCCGATGTTTTATGGCGGAATCAACGATTCCTTGTTGTTCCAGGTCGGTGTTGGTGGTCAAATCAACTATCATATTCTGGAATGGCTCTATGTCGGCGTGTATGGCGGCTGGCAGGATTGGCGTATAGCCGACCGAAAGCAGAACGGTCTTTCCGAAGCATACGACGATATCATCGATGCAACGGATGCTGTGCCAACGACTTCGATCGTCGATGGCTATCTCGGTGGCGTCGTGGGTTTCGTCCCCATCTACGGTAAATTCTCCATCTTTAATACCTCCGTTATCCATTGGGATTTCTCCCTCGGTATCGGCGGTGGTACGGTTTATACCCGTGCAAACGGTTTCGTCGGGGCCGGTTTGATTACTGTCGATCACCGATGGTATCTCCTCAAATGGCTGAGCCTTAACATCGGCCTCAAAGGTTGGATCTATTACGAGGATATCGGCAGCCGTAAAGGTGTCTTTACGCATTGGCAGGCCGGTATTGGCGTAGGCTTCTGGCTTCCCGCATCCTGGACGTATAAGTCTGAGTGGTAGTCCGAATTTGTCTCGGTGGTATTTTTGTCTTTGGTGTTTGAACAACAGAGATGTGAACTTCTCATAGCTCTGAAATTATAAGGATGGGATTACGCATGAAGCGATGGTTTAGCCTTCTGGCGTTGATCGTATTATTTGCATTCGCTTTACCTCAGACTTCTTTTGCTGACGAGGAAGAGGGAGTTACCAGTCTCGAAAAAGGTGACCCCGTTCGGCATCTCGGCCTCCTTCGTTCCGGTCGATTCGAAATTCAGCCTCTCGCTCAGTTTGGGATAAACGAGACCTTTAGTCAGACTATAGGCTTTGGTGCAAACCTCGCCTATTACTTCACGAATTACCTCGGCCTCGGCATTACGTTCGTCTATAATCCCATCCATATCGATGGAGATGAACTCGAAGCCGTGCAGCAGAAAGGGTATGACCCCGAAGTCGCTTCTACACTCGGTATCGCTCAGGCTACCATGAACTTCGACGTCGGCCTCTATTATGCCCCGCTCTATGGTAAATTCTCCGTCTTCGGCTGGATCCTCAACTATGACTTCCATATCTATGCCGGCTTCGGTGCTATTATCATGGATTCCGTTTGCGGTGCCGGTGGTACCGATTGCTCAAAAGCTATTAACAATAACCTCGAAGGTCCTAAATTCGCCGGCGCTGTCGGCCTTGGCGTTCGACTCTTCTTCAATAACTTCGTCGCCATGAACTTCGAGTTCAAAGATTATATGACTAAATATGCAGACTTCTCACGAGGTCCTGCAGACGACCGAGCCAGATTTAAAAACTTCCTCTCTGGTTCCATCGGCGTTTCGCTCTTCTTCCCGATTAACGTCTATATGTCTAAATAATCTTTCCTTCTCTTAAAAAAAAAGCGAGTTCTACTCGCTTTTTTTTTGGCCCATCCGATTCTCCCCTATGCGCCATTATTTCGCTTGCCTTTCATTTCTGTTGCTCCTCGTCTCCAGTTGCACTGTGAATGCACCGTCTCCAGTTCAAACCGCTGGCGAAAATGTCGCAGGCGAAGAATTTTACGACACTGCGCAGAACGGCATTGAACAAGACGCTGCGGTGCTGAATAGCAATGATCACGATGCCGTTTGCGTGGACGAAATCCAGACAACTGGCGCTCATGAGGATATTTCAGTCGACAGACTCGATCCCATCGATGCTTTCGATGATGCTTCCAATGGCAAGGCCTGCTTTTCTACTGCCAATGCTCCCAACAATTCAACGAACGTCGTGGCCTGTTTTTCTGCCATCGATTCAGTGAATGTCGAATCCTGCTTTTCTACCGTCATTGCGGAATATGCGAGTTCCTTTGTCGCATCCTCGCTTTTAACTGCAAAAAAATCGAATGGGGAGTGGGTCATTGCGCTCAATTCCCCCGAGGATGACGTCATCTTCGTTCAGTTTGACGATTCAAATGTCGTGGTTAAAACCGTCGCGCAACTTGCCCAGGTTTCATGCCTCGAGCCCCTCAAGGATGGTTTGCGCCTCGGTTTGATCGGGCGCGATGCCGTCAAAGGCTTTTTTTATCACGAAGCGCAGGTGTTCGACGACAACCTGAATGTCAATCCCAAAAATACCTGGCGCGTTTCGGCACGCGGATTCCAGTCCGATGCCGGTACCCTTTGCGGATTCCTCGGTGAAACCGAAATACTCGTCACCGGAATTCGTCCCCGTGGCAATAAAACGCCCCATCACGGCCTGTTCAATGTTCAGAAACGCAAGTTGCATTTCTTCGAGAACACTCAAGCACATACCCCTGTTTTGCTTTCTCTGCACAAAAATGAGGATGCAACCGAAGTGCTTCTCAAAGAAGTCGTGCGCGATGAAAATGACAAGGCGGTGCACGCATATTCCGTCTATCAGCTCAACAACGACAATACATCCATGGCCCTCGTGATGACCGCCGATTTTATCGTTCACAACGAGTCCGGCTGGCTTCCGATTTCCCAAAACGGATGTTGCAGTTATGCCGACAAACAGCTTTGCCTCAATTCGACAGATGTTCTGTCTGACGTGGTTTACCTCGGCGAAGCTGACGGCCCTTGGATGCTTTGGAACGCGCCGGGCAAATCGTGGATTGTTCATCTCACCAATGACGGCGTTCTGAAATCGGTTCCCATCGCCGAAAATCGACGCGCAGTTTACATAGATGACCAACACTGGGCCATCTATGAACACGATTCCCTGACCCCCGATATCGGCACAAACTTAAAGATGATTCGCGTCAATCACGATTGTCTGAATCGTAGCGCGAATTAAAGTTCGGTGTTATGGGGCACGGCTATCGGCTGCGCCGATACGCCGTGCGCTCGCCTATGCGCCTGCGGCGCATACGGCTCGCTATTCGTCATCCGAATCACCCGAATCATTGGCATTGGGATTCGTGATGCCATACTTTTTCATCAGTTTTCTAAAATATTTGCGGTCGATGTCCGATTCTCTCGATGCCTGCGAAATGTTGTAATTGTTCTTTTCGAGCAGTTTCCGAATGTACACGCCTTCAAACGAAGACAGCCATTCTTCTTTCGCTTCTTTGAATGTTTTGTTTTCGTAATCGATCGAGGGCAAATCGAGGGCAGGTTCCGATGGCGGTGTTTCGGGTTGCGGCGTGGCTGGCGTGGCGGGTGCAACTGCCGCAGCAACTGTAGCTGCCGCGGGTGACGGCTGTGTTTCTTTGGGAGGCAAAACGGCGCACTTGGCGACGTGTTCCGGCAAATCACCGAGTTCGATGCAGTCCCCGTCCGCCAGAGAGCAGGCGCGTTCGACGACATTCAAAAGCTCGCGCACGTTTCCGGGCCAGGTATAATTCGTCATCGCGCTCAATGCTTCGCGAGAAATCGATCTGAGTTTCAGATTAGCGTTCGCATCGCGGTTAAACGACGAATTCTTGAGAAAATGCTTGACCAGAAGCGGCAGGTCATCAATGCGGTCACGAAGCGGCGGTAAAAATATCCGCACGACAGAAAGCCGGTAAAACAAGTCTTCCCTAAAGTGGTTGTTCCGGACTTCTTCTTCGAGTTTGCGGTTTGTCGCCGCTACGACGCGCACATCTACTGGAATTGCTTTGGCTGCGCCGACACGCCGAACTTCTCTCTGTTCCAGAACGCGGAGCAGTTTCGGCTGCAGCTCGAGGTTCAGTTCTCCCAATTCGTCGAGGAAAATCGTCCCCCCCTGGGCAAGTTCAAAAAGCCCCTGACGCGTCATGATCGCGCCCGTAAACGATCCCTTCTCATGCCCAAAAAGTTCAGATTCTATCAGGGATTCCGGTACAGCCCCGCAATCGAACACGACAAACGGTTTCTTTGCTCGCTGGCTCATCTTGTGAAGCGTGTGCGCAATCACTTCCTTGCCCGTTCCTGTTTCCCCCTCTATGACAACGGTCGCATTCGTCGGCGCAATCTTTTCCAAAATGCCATAAATCTCGCGCATTTTGACGTTGCCGCCTATGATGTCGCCAAATTTTTCCTCATTCGACGGAATGACTGCAACCTCTTCGTCCAATGGCTGAAAAATAAACTCGGATTCGCCAAATCGAAGAAGACAGCCAGGCGACAGCCACGCTTCCTTGATACGAACCTGGTTTACCCACGTTCCGTTTGTCGAATCGAGATCGCGGATGACATAAGACTCATCCGCCTGAATTATCTGGGCATGATAACGGCTTACCGTATCGTCTTTGATGACCAGATTGTTGTCATCAAGGGAGCCTATCGTGATAAGCCCGTGCTCGAAAATCCATTCGCGTCGATTCGATTTCTGCTGCGTTACGATGCGGCATTTCTGAAGATGTATTGTCGTCGGCTTGCCGTCGAGGTATGATATTTTGGTTGGTGCAATGTAGTTTTGAAATCGGTTGGCCATTTGAAACCCCACAGATAGTCACTTTTTGATTCTAGCTTGTTTTGCATTGCCGGGTCAAGTGTTAGTGGGGTATTTAGTCCTCACTCTGGTAACAGGTCGTGACTATTCAGCCTCCCTGAAAAAAAATTTAAAAAAAAATGACCTCCAAGTGTCACAAAATTAATTTTTTGTCATCATCTTGTGTGTGTCGCTGTGGTGTGACACTCGACACGAGGAGGAAATGATGTTTAATTCTGGCTTCACATAACGGTTTTATCACTGACCATCATATAGTGCGGCCTGCCCCTTGGTCAGGGAACGCGATTGCTGTATCTGGACGCGGATACAGATGATTGCGGGTTGCACTCGCCAGGCACATTCTGGACACTCATTTTTTACGCGCCATAAACGCGGAAAGGGGGTGGTGTGCCAGGCCGCACGTTTGTTGGGCT
>JAZODZ010000236.1:0-2725 GCA_045597285.1 Myxococcota bacterium | reverse complement strand
TTGCCTACTGCCTGGTTTCGATAAAATTACATAATTCGGAAACACTGTTAAAATCTGAACAGTCACGTCTCTTAACGTGGCGGCAGTTTCTCAATTCCGATGGGTTCATTACTTAACAGATACGGCACAAATATCTCCGAGGGTGTGCGAAAAACGCCGATTTCTTCTTTCCATTCATACGTACAATAAAGCAGACCATTCTCGCCAATATAGACTACAGCTGGATAATAATAGCCGATATCTGCGATAGGGCACACATCCTGTCCCGCAAACGCCCTGATTTTTTCTATATCGTACATGGCACATTCCAGACTCAGCATGACCTCTTTTTCCTGTCTTTGAATGCTCCACTCGTCGGCATAATAAAAATCCAATAAAACCGCGTAACAATTCAATGTGATCTCACTATTATATTCTGGATGTGTCAATATCATATAGTGATATTTAAACACACCTCCGTATTGGATAAAAAATGCCTCGGCAGAAGGCAGCAACCTGATGCCAGCTTTTCTATAATTCTCTCGAAATAGCTTGATCTCCTCATCACTGACGCCTGCATTGGCGATGCGAATCGCTTCATCTAATCGTTCTTTCAATGTGCCTTTGAGTTCGATCATATCTATTTCCAAATGCGTTGCTCATTATCGGTATTATCGTTGTTTGCTCATTCGCAAACAGCGTAACGTGCTTATAGGAAAATGATGACTAATCGTCAATCGTGAACAATCAGGAGGGGAAAGGTATTGGCGTTTGCTTCGGCGTTCCTGGCAAGACAATGACGTCGTCATGCCCTAAAATAGCTCGCCATCTATGAATGATCGCGTTAATGTGGTAAAGATGCATAACTGACAGCAGATCCAGCTGTCAGCCTATTCCTGCCGCGGAGGACGCAATGGGACTCTATATCGACCAGGGCAATTTCAGTTTTAAACAAGCGGTTCAAGACTTGATTTATGTCGATAAGACGAACTTAATCGGGCACCTGAACCGTATGATAAACACGCGCCGGAAGTTTTTGTGTGTGACCAGGCCGCGCCGTTTCGGCAAGAGTCTGGCGGCACAAATGCTTTGCGCCTATTACGACCGTTCCTGTGACTCGCGTTCATTGTTCGATGGCCTCTCCATTACCCAGGATGAGACATTTGAACGTTATCTGAACAAGTTCCCCGTCATCTCGCTTGACGTGCATGAGGAGCGAAGTGCGGTTAAAGACGGAATGGAATTTGTGCCGTGGTTGCAGGCCCGGATCATAGAAGAACTGCATGAGATTTGGCCGGATATCGTGACTTAGGACATGACGGTTCCCATTGCCTTGCGAACGATCAACTGCAATACCGGCACTCAGTTTATTGTCAGCCTGGATGAGTGGCACAGCATTTATCGCATGGACGAGGGCAATGAGAAAGCTCAGGAAGCGTGGATTGAGTTCCTGCACGCTATGTTCAAAGGACAGGGCGCGGATCGGTATATTGCACTCGCCTATATGACAGGCGTTTTGCCGATTCGCAATTATGCGTCTGAATCGCCACTTAACAATATCGATGAATATAATATTTTTGATACAACGCCATTAGAGACTTGTTATGGGTTTACAGAAGAGGAAGTACTTGCATTGTGCAAAACCTGGGGGCGCAACTTTGATGAAATGCGCAGATGGTACGATGGTTATCGCTTCGAAACAAATTTAGAAATTGATGGAAATTATCAGGACAAAGTAATTCATATTTATAATCCGAATTCCGTCGTTCGTTCGATCATGCGTCGAAAATTCCATTGTTATTGGAATGACACGGGATCGCTGGAACACGTGATTAATTACATCAAGTGTGACATAGACGGATTGCGTCAGGCGCTGACGTTAATGATTTCCGGACAACCGTGTGCTTATCGCCAGATTTTCTTTGGTCAGGCATTCAATAGCCAGAAAAAATTTGATTCAGTAATGACGGTGCTGACACACCTCGGCTATCTGACGTACGACACAACCACAGGTATGGGACGCATCCCCAATGAGGAAATCCGTGAAGCCATGTATCTTGCAGCCACGGATTGCCAGTGGGACGAAGTCATGAAATCCGTCAATGCTTCTGTCAAGTTTATTGAATCTATCGTACATGGCGACGCATCGGCCGTTGCATCGATATTGGACAAGATTCACTGTGAACTTGCTTCGATATTGACATTCAATAATGAAAATACATTGGCCTGTGTCGTGATGTATGCGTGCTATACGGCGCGAAAGGATTTCTTTGTATTCAGAGAATTGCCGAGTGGCGTGGGGTTTGTCGATATCGCGTTGATTCCATTGCCCAATCGTGGCCTGCCTGCCGTATTGGTCGAACTCAAATGGGGATCGCGATTCGCACGCCATGGAACTCATGGAAATCAATCCGCGTTTCGGCGGCGGCTACCCCCTCACCGATGCGGCCGGTGCCCACTTTGCTCGCTGGTTCATCGAAGAGGACATGGATTTGCCTCTCACGGCAAGCGAAGATTGGCAGCGCAACCTCGTCATGCTTCGTTACGATCAATCCGTCTTTTTGCAGGGATGACGACGGCCTTTTTTGAGGGCGCAGCTATCGGCCTGCGGCCGATACGCCGTCGCGCTCGCCTAGAGACGTGCGGACCGCGCGTCTCTACGCTCGCTATATTCTTTTCGTTCGCCTATGCGCCTGCGGCGCATACGGCTCGCTGGTGCGGCTATCGGCTTTGCCAATACGCCGCA
>JAZODZ010000235.1:0-10260 GCA_045597285.1 Myxococcota bacterium | reverse complement strand
TGAAAAAGTATTTATATTTTTAAGTTGTTTCAGAGTTGGAAAAAGCCCTATAAGGGTGGGTGTTTTTTTTAGTGCGCATGCGTGCGCGTTTATTTCAATTTTCCAGGAGCTTGACCATGAGCAACACGTTTGATTACATTCTTCTCAATGGACGTCCCGGCGGCGGCAAATCGGAACTGATCGATTTCATCCGCAACACCCCGCTTGAAAAGCGCATTGAACTTTTCCACATTGGTGATCTTTATTTTGAAGATGATTTTGTGTGGCTTTGGGAAAAATTCGTCGAGGACGATCTGTGGGAAAAAATGGGGTATCCCCGTCTTTACAGCCGTACCCATGAACTCGGGTATGTTCAGTTCGATGATCAGAAATCGGATCATCCTCTGAACGAGCTGAGCATTGCGAAGTTCAATGTCGCGCTCCGTAAGAAATATCTGGACAACAAGGATTTCGATTTCTCGAGCAACACGGTGTTCGTCGAATTTGCACGTGGCATGGCCGACGGCGGTTATCGGAACGTGTATGAGAAACTGGATCCCGAAGTCCTGAAGAGATCAGCCATTCTGTACATCAAGGTTTCGTTTGCGGAATCGAAACGCAAGAACGATGCTCGCTATAAAGAATGGGCAAAGGGCTCGATTCTTTCGCACAGCCTTCCCGAAGAAAGCCTTCTCCGCTTTAGCGAATCGGATGACTGGGATGAGCTGACGGGCGGCAAAGAGTGCGGCTTTATCAATATCAAGGGCATTGACATTCCGTTCGTTTCGATGTTGAACGAGCCGGAACTGAAGGATGGCCCGGAACTGGATGCGCGTTACAGCCGTGCCCTGACCTTGCTGAAGGGGCTGGTCAAGGAGTAACGATTTCCTGGATTCGCAATAAGCCCCCGATAACGGGGGCTTTTTTTATGCAAAAAAGATGTTGAAATACTTGAAATATCTGAAGTTCATCATTGCAAGTTCGATCGTGGTGGGGTGTGCGTCGACGTCGGTGGAGCCGGTTTCTTCGCCAACTGAGAGTACGGTTCAGGAAGAACATCCCGATGAAGGGACGATGATGATCCCTGAGCATGCGTTGAGAACGCCGAGCGGCCTGGCGTATGTGTATTTGGAACCGGGCACCGGGGAAATGCCGGATATCGATGCCGTTAAGGTGCATCTGCGCGTCTTGGACATCGAGGGGAGCCTGTTGGGAGAAGAAGCGTTGTCACTCGCGTTGTCACACTCGACGCCGTTTCTCGAAGAGATGCTACCGCTTCTGTGCATTGGCGCGAAAGTGCGGGTCTGGGGAGAGTCGCAGGATCGCATTTGGGAAATCGAGCTTCTCGGCGTGGATGAGCAGTTCAGGGCACCGGAAGATGCGGCGAATCCGCCGGAAAATGCGTCTGTGTTGAAAGGATTTGAATCGGTTCGGTGGCGGCTGATCGAACCGGGAACCGGCGCGAATGCGAAGCTGAATCAGGTGTATGAGATTTATGCTTCCCGGTGGAAAACCAATGGCGAGATATTGGAAAGCAACCGGTCGGGCAAGGGACAGGTCGTCGTTCTGAATGAGGAAAATGCGCAGATAGATCCGATTCATCTCGCGGTATTGCAGGAGCTGAATGAAGGTGCGCATGTTCGTCTTTGGATTCCCGCCGATTTGAACGGCTTGAACGCGGACATCGTCGAGGATCTTTGGGTTGGGCGACATATTGCGCAACTCGATACGCCGACGGAGTTGTCGGCACCGACGGAGAACGTCACGGAGGTTGAAGCCGCTGGGGCGTGGGTTCGAATCGAACGTTCATCCGGTGGCGCGAAACTGGTCGAAAACGACAACGTGGAAGTCGACATGACATGCTGGAATGCGTCGAACGGCAATCTCATCGATGCGGGGCTGCTGCATGGGCATCACGAAATCATGGAGATAAAACCGCAGCTCGGCGTGTGGTATAAAATCATGCAGCAGGCGGCTCCAGGCGATGTTTTGATGGCCTGGATAAAGGCGTCGGCAATGCCTGAACAGGTCACGATGGATCTGGTGTGTCGGGTCGAGCTGTTTGGCAAGGTGGAATAGGGCTGGCTATTTGTTTTGGGGCACGCCTATTGACATACGGCGTGCCCGCCGCGCTATTGGCATACGCGCGGCGACTGCCATGAATAATACAGCGTTCTGGTTACACAAAGTTGTCAGAATATGCTAAAGAAATCCTTTAGGGAAAGTCTGCACAATGGATCTTGTGAGACGAAACAGATAGACAAAAGCAAGGAATTTCGCGGGGAAGAGACTCATATCACTGTGGGAACACGGTTCCGGGAGGCAGTCGGCAGGAGTGGGATTCCAGGCGGTTCCGCAAGAATAATGCTGGAGGATAAGGATGAGATTACGTACATTGGCGACGGCTTTTTTGTTTGGATGTTTGTCGGTAGGGACGATGAGCTGTGCATCTGCCCCAAATATTCCGGCGCGTGCAATGCCGGCTGGCGCGACGTTTTCGGGGCTCTGGTACACGAATTTTGGCGATATGCAACTGACGCAGAAAGCCGACGGATATACTCGCGGGACATTCGATTACAAGTCCGGTGGGGAAGTCGAAGGCAAAGTTGAAGGCGGTGTGTTTACGTTCGACTGGGTTCAGTTTGGGGATTTTCAGGTCGGTCGGCGTGAAGTGCGAGGCAAGGGCTATCTCGTGATCAGCGATGATGGTCTCCACATGGAAGGGGAGTGGGGGTACAAGGATTCCTATGCCGGCGGCGGCAAATGGGAAGGCAACAAGGCAACGGAGATTTATCGCTGATGGAAACGGGGATTGTCGTCGAAGTGCTTGGACCGGTGGTTTTTGTCTGCCGTCAGAATGGCGAACACATTGAGGTAGAGAAACCATACGCGTGCTCATTGCTTGGAAAAAAATACAAGACGGGACGACCTGTGCCTGGGGACAGCGTGGAGTTCGTGATTCATTCCGAGACGGTTCAGAACCGCGATTATCAGGGGGTGATTCAGTCTATCAATGAACGCCGGAGTTTGGTGGAACGACGCGAGCCCGGCGGCCGCCGATCGAAGCCCTTGGTCGCGAATCTCGACACGCTGGTCATTGTGGCGAGCGTGGGGGCACCTCCCCTCAAACCTGGGCTCATCGATCGGTATCTCGTGTGTGCGCATCACTGGCATCTCGATCCCCTGATCATCGTCAACAAGTGGGAATTGGCGGAAGAAATCGATCTGCTTTATGTCCGTCTTTACGAGGCACTCGGGTATCGTTGTGTCATGGCTTCGGCCTATCAGAAATATGAACTCGACACGATTAAAAATATTTTGAGCGGTCGTCACTCAGCCTTCCTTGGTCACAGCGGTGTCGGCAAATCCTCGCTTTTGAATGAACTGTTTCCGAATGCGCATCTGGCGACAGGGGAATTGAGCGAGCAAAGTCAACGCGGTCGTCATACGACGACGGCATCGCGACTTTTACCGTTCGATGACGGCGGGTTTGTCATCGACACGCCGGGCGTTCGCGAATTTGGCATTACGGGAATTCCTTCGGATGAATTGAGCCATTGTTTTCCCGAGTTTGAATCGTTTGCGAAGCTGTGTCGGTTTCAGCCGTGCAGTCATATCCACGAGCCAGGATGCGCCGTCGTGAGCGCGGTGGAAAACGATGAACTGGCGGCATTTCGCTATCAGGCGTATCGCAAGATGTACGATGAGATTCGTGAACTTGAAAAGACGGCATACTGAGGCCGTGTTGGAAAAGATTTAAAGATTGACAAAAACCCGAAAAAACTGAAAATCGATGGGACGGGATTTTCCTGTAAGCTGGAATTGGAGAATTTCAATGGACGACAGAACAAAGAAAAAATACGAGCGTTTGGCGCGAGCCATGTCATCAGATTCAGTCATGTACATGAAGGATGCGATTCTGAAGGGCTTTGAGGAAGACAATTTTTTTGAAGCGATTGAGGAAAACCTCGAAGAGAATAAGAAGGCATTTTTGGCTCGTACAAATGAAGAAGCAGCGGCGACGAACATACTGGCGGTTGCTACGAATGACGTCATCATTTATCCGCTTGGATCCCAGGGAAAATATCCCATTTTCTAGCCTCTCATCCTCCTGCTGGAGTGCCTGATGAAAAAACTTGCATCTGTACTTTTTTTCTTAGCATTTATGTGCCTGCCTATGAGCGGAATGGCGAAACAGTCGTATGACTTGAGCGATGTCAGTGAGCCGTTTTTGAGCCTACCGTTTGATGTCGTCAGCGTGGATGTTTCCGGCGAAGGCGCTGAGACCCGTCACAATTATCACATTTCGGTGTCATACGATCAGGTGATAAAGAAGTTGAAGACGATGCTTGATAAGAAGCAGAAAATCAATGACTTCTATGTTTTTGGTATGACAAAACAGACGGGTTCCGAAAAATATCAGGTCATTTTGGCTTATCAGAATGAGCATCATTACGTGCATGTGACGCCCGAAGGTTCAGGGACGCTCTTTTCCATTGCTGCATTTCCATCCAGCTATTTAACCGGTGTTTTCCCCGTGGCAATCTATGGATTCATTCTTCCGGATGGTTCGGTATCGCAGAGTGTGAAAAGCATTGATGAATAAAATTTAATATTTATTTAGGAACGCGAACTAATGATTCGCGTTTTTTTGTTATGTCAGTAGAATCCGCAGTATCGAGACTTCATGCCTGGTGCGTCGAGAAATCCCTTGGATGGCCAGATAATGCAGATAATAAGTTTGAAAGATATATAGAACTGTTGCTTTGGGGACAGGAAAAGACAAATTTAACAGGATTTGATTCTCCGGATGCACTCGTAGACAGTTTGATGTTGGATTCTTTACAGATTCTTCGGAGTGGGCAGATCACAGGGCCGTTGCTCGATGTCGGTACCGGTGCCGGATTTCCTGCGATTCCAATCAAGATATTGCTGCCGGATTTGAAGATGTCTTTGGTCGAGCCCCGAACAAAACGGTATGCTTTTTTGAGAAAAGTTGAACGTGAACTCAAAATCGAAAATATTTCGATATATAAATCACGCATCGAAAACGTATATTTTTCAGAAATTCCCGGGATTGTGATATCCAAGGCGTTTGCGCCATTGAATGAATGGCTGTCGATGTGTTTGAAGTGGGCTAAAGACGGCGCATCGGTGGCTTGCCTCGTATCGCTTGAGGACTGGCAGAATTCAGAACTTAAAGATTATCGGGTCGCGTATGAACTCATCGAGAATCATCGGGTTTATGCCATATTAAAACATTATGTCTCCAATACTCCTGTTTAACACGTATATGATATTTTTTAGTCTTTTTTTGCCGCTGGCGGTCATTTATTATGCCCGTCTGGTTGCGCCCCATAAGTTCAGAACCCGGACACGGGTAATATTGGCCGTCGTTATTGTTTTATTCGTGGCATTGTTTTCCGTGGCGCTTCCTGTATCGCTTCGCGTTTCGAGGGATCTGGCGTTATATGAGGAGTATCAGGTCGGATCGTGGTTGCCGATATTGTATTATGTGATGACATTCGCCTGCCTGCTTTTGATAGGTATCATTATCAGGGATATCGTATGGCTGATACAGCGATTGATAACCTGGATTAAAAAACGGAAGGCAAAACCCGCATCCGACGAGGAAAATCCGGCCATTTCCCGGCGAGAGTTTTTTAAGAAAGCCACAACCATCGCGGCCCTGGGCGGTGCTGCCGCATTAACTCCTCCATCCATATATCTCGCCAAAACACAGCGCCGTGTCAGAGAGTTCGACATCCGTCTGGAAAAAATACCCGAATCCCTAAACGGGCTTAAAATCGCGCATTTGTCTGATATTCACGTGGGAAATACGATATTTGAACAAGATATCGCGAAAATTGTCGAGGAGACAAATGCACTTTCTCCTGATTTGATCGTGATCACCGGGGACATGGCGGACGGCATGCCGGAACACATCGGATCATGGCTCAATCCCATGCGCAATTTTAAAGCAAAATACGGGACCTGGTTTGTGACTGGCAATCACGATCACATGTGGAATGCGGCGGGATGGTGTGATGTCATTCGTAATCTCGGCATTCACGTTCTGGATAATGAACATGAAATCGTTGATATTGCTGGGACAAAGATTGCGATTGCCGGTGCTATCGATGCCCGTGGGGATCGTAGGAGACGCAAGTGGCAGTCCGATCCCGAAAAGGCGCTTGCCAATATCGATCCTTCGCTTTTCCGACTGATGCTTGTTCACCAGCCGTCATCCGTGGATCGCTCTATAAAAGCCGGTGCCGATCTCGTCCTTCTTGGGCACACACACGGGGGACAGTGCTGGCCACTCAATTATCTTATCTGCTATCTTCATAAGTATTCGCGGGGATTGTATTATCTGGAGAACGATAAAGCCGCGTTTGTCAGTTGCGGTACCGGCTATTGGGGACCGCCGATCAGACTTGGCATTCCGCCTGAAATCGATTTGCACACGCTTTATCATAAATAAGACTTGGTCTAAGAATTAGCGGCACTTGTCGATGACCATGTCTTTGCGTACTTCTGTCGCAACTGGAATGCGCAACATGATTTTTTTGTCTTTTCGTACGACGGTCAACTTTTTATCTGTCTGATCATGCCAATTAATATCCTTTTCGGGGATGATAATATCGCCTTTGAGGAGGCCGCCTTGGGCAGCGGGGCTGTGATCCGCGATCTGGCTGATATACAGACGGGAAGTTTTGGGATTGAAGGCATATTCAGCTCCCGTGGAATACCCGACCGATTGACTGGAATAAATGCAGAGGCCGTTTAGACGTAGCAAGTTCTGAGTTGGGAGATTGTTCGTTTGTTCGATATAATTCTTGAAAAACTGTTCAAAATCAAACGCGCTGTACTGAGTCAGCATATTTTGAAGCGAGCTGTTGGTTTGTAACAAATTCCAATATGGAGAGGATGCCGCAAACTGCCAGAATTTTTCAAGGGTATAGCCGGTCTGATACAAAGCCCACTGTTGTTCGATGGCAAGACTGGCAAAAAAACCGTGGTGGTAGTGGTCGTAATGTGAATTGCTTTGTTTTTGGAGGCTTGCTGCGATCCAGTGGTAGAACTGCGCGGGTGTCATCAGTCCAATCGCAAGAAGGGCATGCAAAGCCATATACTGCGTCATGCCTTCACGAAACCAAGCTGTTTCTTCCTGTTTTGCAATGTCAAACCGGAGGCCTTCGCCGTTATATAAGTGAAACAGTTCGTGGGCCATCAGAATGCGTCGGGTATCGGATTCGGATGTTGCCTTGATTCCCATCTGCAGGATGATTCCGTTTGGACGTGCAAAGCCGTGGTGATAATCGGCGTCAAATGGCGCGTTGAAGATGTATATGGCGACGTGTGAAGGCGTCTTCTGGGGAAGAAGTCTTTGATAATACCCAAGAATGGCTTCGATTTCTCTGGCGAGTGCCGTATCGTTGTAATGCCAGTCTGGCGCGATGGCAAACTGCCATCGGGTGTTTCCGGATGTGACTTCTCGATGTTTAAACTGCCCGAAAGTCCAGTAACTTCGCGTCAATTCAAAACGATCCAATGCCTTGAACGACTGTGATTTGGGGGGCTCTTTGCCGAAAGTTTGCAATTGTTCGCCCGGAATGTTTTGAATGATGATGTCTGAGGATGATGCTGTTTTAGGGAGTGTCGAAACGATCCAGCCTGCATTCGAGATTTCGACGGTCGTTTTGACGGAAGTTGTTTCGGTATTATCCGCGCCGCGTTCGACAAACAGCGATTCTCCTGGAATGGTGAGCATGCCGTTCTGATTGACGGCGGATAATTCGGATGCAATCCAGAAATGCTCGGCATCGAGAGGCTTTAATTCCAACTCGTAATCCAGAATGATTTCATTGGCAGAAATGCCGTGAAAACAACCGTATGCATCGGGTTTGGTGTCAATGTTTGCTTGGCTTGTCACGCGAACGTTGCGTAGCGACTCGCCATATCGCTGTCCAAATGCCGGGAGGCAAATCTTTTCATTCGGAACAATTTCCCTTAATTCAGCGTGAACCTGCAGTGAACTTTGAGGCAGGTTGGCTGATAAGTGGTATGCGTCATCTGCAAGTGCGTTCATTGAGTTAATCAATGCACATGAGAAGATGCCTATGGAAAATAATATCCGTTTCATTTCGATCCCGTATCGCGAAAAATTTCGCCGCCTTATTATTCCCGACTTTGGCGGTATGGCAAATAATTAAGCGCCGCGCGTATGCAATAGCGCGGCGAGCTCGCCGTATGTCAATAGGCGAGCGACAATAAGAAAACTATTCAAACACTAACAGTGTTTCTGAATTAAGTGGTTTTATAAGCACCAGTCAGGAGGCAGGAGATAGCAATATTTGAGTTGTTGTTTTTTAGTAAATACATCTGTACTCTGGAAATAAGGTATCGTTGGGAAAGACTTCATTTTCGCGTTCACAGGCAAAAAATAATCATTGCGGTATGAAATCGCGAAAAATGCGTTAAATTGTGCTAAAATGAAATGTCACAAAATGGATTTGTGGCTGACTTTCAGGCGATAGATGACGATGATCAAACATACTCGATTGGCTCTTCTTGTGTCATTTCTGTGCGGCATGAGTTCTACGGCATACGCTCAGGATATTTCGGAAATCAAGGCATTGTCCGGGCTTTTTCCCGAGGCGGTTCTTTCTGAAGCGCATGGCGTGGACAACGCATATATTCAAAAATTGGCGGAAATACAAACGACAAGCCCATACATCCGCCGATATGTCGATTGGAAAACGCAGCAGCACAGCCTGAAAACATCGAAATCTCCGGATGCCAGCCATCGACTTCCCGGTGCCGTGACGGAGTTTTACGTTTCGTTTCCCTTTGCCGGCACGACGATGTTTGACTTTGCCCGGCCATTTACGCCGGAAGCAGGGTATGACACATCAAAAGCCCCTGAAGGCGTCAAATATCCTGCTTTGAACTGGATGCGCTATGAATCGGTAGGGAATAACAGCCTCGTTCGTCCCGGAGAGCGCGTTTATGGTTCCGATTTTTCGACCGTTTTTCTGGCCACGCGAATCGTCATTGACGCCACGAAACCTGTCCAGGCATGGCTGGAAATCCCGTCGACGACGCCAGTCATTGCGTGGATGAATGGCGAGCGAGTGCTAGAATTCATCGAAAAAGGCCCCGAGAATGCGCCGCTGTATGGCGAGAAATGGCCCGTCACGTTGCAGCCTGGCGAAAATATTTTGACGATTAAGACGGCCCAGATTGAGAATGCGCCTGAATTTTATGTATTTCTGACAGATCAGAAAACCAACGAACCCGTCCCGTTCACGATGAATTTGCATTCTCCAGATCAGGTACAGGATTTACCCGTGATTTCCGGCGTGCTCAAGAATGATCGTCCCAAAGACAGTCAGCCTTCTATTCTGATGTCGATAGCCAGGGATGACACGATGCCAGCCGTTATCAGGGCTGCGGCATATAAATTAATCCTCCCGGATGAAGATGCTAAGACAAAGATTAATGATTTGCTCATGTCTAACCCTGATGAGATAGCAAAACTTCCTGATGATGAATTTGAAATGGCGGTTTCACTGCTGGAACCATACAAAAGCCTTCAAATCATTAAAAAAACAGATTATAAAAATGATCCTCGAAAATTATTATTATATGCAAGACAGACATTCTTAAATGCGCAGGAACAGCCGGATACCGTTCTGCGAATCGTCGATGAATGGAGAGAATTGCAAAATTTGCTCAAATCCGTCCAGGCACCGACCGTACACGGTATTTCTTACGAACCGCTGAGAAGAAAACTGCTTGCAATCCCCGAATTGAATATGCATCAGGCATTGACGGCCGGAAAATTCATGTTCAGCGATATCGAAAAATGCCCGGATTGCATGGAAATGCTCGGTTCGTTTATCCTGACGACGCTCTCCAGCAGAAAACATATCGCTGAGTATCGTGAAATGCTCGACACAATTTCACAATTTGAGATCAATTCCTCTGCATGGAATACGGAAATACTGTCGCAGAGCCTGCGCAAAGCAGTCGGCTCCAATGATAATAATCAGATAGCGTCCGTGCTCGCCAGTATTCAGAAAGAGGCGGATCGATTTTTTAGCATTCATCCTCACGATGGCGTGTTTTGGGAGTTCTGGCTCAATACGCTTGGCGCATGGGGCGTGGATTCCAATCGTGCGAGGGCGGACAAGGCGCTTCAAAATGCTTACGCCAAAGCTGGATTTACCGCCGATGCAGATACCTGGTACATGATATATTTATCCAGCCGTATCA
>JAZODZ010000234.1:0-4317 GCA_045597285.1 Myxococcota bacterium | reverse complement strand
CTCCATTCATATAAATATCAAAGGTATAAATACCAGATGTTTTTATAAAATCACAAATAAACACAAACATTTTTCCATCCTCTGTTTGACCATCAAGAATGCGGCCATGATATCGTTTGTCTTTGAACTTGATACTCATCGATGACACAGGTATCGTCGAAAATAGCTTGATAATGGCACACTGACGCGGACCTACTTTGATTTCAGGGGTAGTTATGGTGATCTCATAATTCGTATCGGTTTGGGGCAATGTAATCTCACACAAGGGCACGAGTACTTCTTCG
This sequence comes from Myxococcota bacterium, assembly GCA_045597285.1. Taxonomy (GTDB): domain Bacteria; phylum Myxococcota_A; class Bradymonadia; order UBA4248; family UBA4248; genus UBA4248. The sequence continues at coordinate 4,033 of JAZODZ010000234.1, read as the reverse complement.
AGCGTCGCCCCCCCATGGACTTCGACTTGCGCCTTCCGGCTGATATTCGTTCCGCGAAACCGCCCATAATCCGCAAGCACATATTGTGAAACGCCGTCGGCATCTGCGCATACTGCCACCGGAATTGACGATGCAATTTCGCAATTTGCACACACGCGCCCCGCTTCTTCGACATCACCATCCACCTCGTAAATCGGTTGTCCCGTGAGTACGGCAAGGCGAGATGCGCCATGATCCGATAACAAAACCGCCCGTTTGGTTTCAAACATCTGGAGCTTCTGTTTGATATGCTTTAAAACATGTTTAATATATTCCAGTTCATCAATCAGGTGAATACTGATATCAGCCTTTTGATATCCGGTATCCTGAATGGGATGATGTTTGAGTTCATCCACATCCTTGATATTGTGAACTTTAACACCAATACTTTCAAATTCATTGACAAATTCATTATTATATTTAGTAATCGTCGGCAGATTGGCTCGGCAAATCTGGATATTGCAACAAAGCCCCATTTCATTGCAAACTCTCTGGATATATGGAACAAACTCCACGCCCATTGCATCGACGAACCAAGCCTGTGTTGGTATCGAAGAGGACGTTTTGTATATTTTGTTTATACAGGAATGCCGTGGCAAAAATCTATAAAAAGACCGTTTTTGCGCTTCATTATTCACGCGCTCCACAAAATCTGGCAATACCCTGTTGATGACTTTCTGCAGGCGATAGTCGTTAAAATATCGGTTCAATTCTTTGGCTTCCGATGCTTCGGAGATAACAGTTTCAGAAATCGGAAGGGTATCGTTTTCGAGATAATCCGCAATATCAGGATAGATATTTGTTAGTATGCGAATATAGTTTTTGAAATTATTCTCGTCGGCATAAGTTGCCGTCAATCTGAGAATCATTTCTTGCTCAATGCGCGTCAGGTTCGTTAAATAATAGATTGCCGTTTGTTCCTTATGTGCTATCCAGCTACAGAAATTCTCGGCTTCCCCAGAATTATCCTGCAGTTGCCTGAGCAGTTCCCGTCGCTTCCGATAGATCATCCAAAAGTCGTTTTCCGAAAAACGGTGGCTCGCAATCGTGCGGTATAGTTGCCGCACAAACATGCTTTCCGAAGCCGTATTGCGCATGACTTCATTTAGATATGTATTATCAGTCACCTTGGTTTTGCGCACCAGCACATAAAGCCATCGTTGATTGGGCGACCAGTCAAAATATTTATCCAAACGATCGAGATCATTGCTCGCCATGTCTAAAAGATGCGAAACCGATGCATCAAGGCGACCCGTCCGCGCCACAGATTCGAGCAGCCAGCTCCATTGTTCGTCGGTGCCATCCGTCGGCTCGTACTGCAAAAAGGCACGGTCAAACTGCCTGAGAATCGTAAACGGCGTATCGATCATCTCAATTTCGAGTACCCTATTTGGAAACATCGATGCCTGCCAGTCGGTTTCCACGAGGATTTTGATATTGCACTGCAAAAGCGGCATGTTCGATAATTCCCTTGAACTGTGTCGATTCTCGAGATCGTCCGCAAGCGAAGCAATATCGTGTATATAGCGTGCAAAAACCTCGCGCTCAACGAGCTTTTCGGCGTAGCTCGTTTGCGTCTGCGGTTTGATAAAGGCCAATATTGGCAGATTGACCGTCCTGCCGTCAGCTGTCACGATTTGGTCAGAAAGCCTCGGATCGCGCTCCCTGATCTTATCCGCAATTTCGTTCATCTGTAAACAAAGGATGAGCAACGGAAACTTAAAGCGATCATTGAGCAAATACACGATATTGTGTTCGATTTCCGCATTGCCTGCCAGCATCAGAAACAGCGTCCACTGATCCAAAATGGTCGCCTGCGCACGCTTATGGAGTGCATGATCGATATCATACAGCGCCGGGCAACCGCCACTACGCGCACACGACGAAACGTGGAAAAAACGCTCTTCCGGCATCATGAAATACGTCTTGATCTCCGAAAAACTATCCTCGTTCGGGCAACTTACAAGCATCGGAGCTATCGTTTCATGTGCAACACATGGCTGTTTCAAGTATTGTTCAACTTCAGCTTTGATTCGCTCTATGTTCATACAATCCTCTTGATAAAAGTTAAATCACCCTTTCCGAATAATTTCCAGACCCACGGCCATGTTGTCACTGATGAGGGTTTTGAGGTATTTTTTTAAATCCTCGGGCGGAAGCTCGTCGATTTGCTGTATCGCACGCTGAACGCCTTCAGTTTTATATTTAGTATTGGCCATATCCTTGATGCGGTTACGAATCGTCGGATTCCCGAACCACCGTGACGGCTCCATCACACCGGCAAGTGCAGTTCTAACTTCGTCCAAATCATCCAGTAAAACGTCGAATTCTCCGATGATCTGTTCCTTAAAGCGGACATCTCTCTTTTCTGCATCCGCCATATCAGCAAAGAATTTGGCGTTTTGCAGAAATGCCATTGCTTCGTGTACGGCCTTTGGTTCCTGTGTATGGGAATTGATCGTTTCGAAATGACGTTCGGCTTCGTCGCGGATGCTTTCGTCGAGCATGGCAAGTATGGGCATCTGATATTTGTTTGACCAATCCCTGGGAGATTCCGTGTAGTCGGCTTTTTCTTTCCAAAGTATGGCGAGTTGACCCGCGGCAGATTTGTTTTTAAAATCTTCTATCCTGGCTTCGACATTGGCGCGATAGCGCGCATCAAGCTCTTTCCACTGGTTTTCGGGCGTGCAAGACTCGATTTTGTGCGCATCGGCATCCGAAAGCCCATGGCGCTCTAAATGGTTTATCTCGCAAAAATAGGTAAACTGCCGACCCGGTGTAAAGAAATCCAACAGATCGTCGGTTGCTGACGGCATCAGCTCGATAAATCTCACAAAATCCTTCGGATTCCATCGGCGATCGCGCTCATAGGCATTGAGTAATTGCAATATCTCGCGCACATCACTCGACACGAGATTTTCCACCGAGGTATAGGGTATCCGGAGCGTTCCAAGTTTCGTGCGCCACAGTGACATCGTTTCATCAAAACTGTCATTCGATGCAACAAAGGGACGGCTCAACTCGATCACGCGATACTCGCGGACCACATCATCAATACACGAGTCGAGCTGCTCGGGTATCCATAGCCAGTTCGCTTCGCTCGTACAGGCAATCTTGCTGCGAACTCGCTCCACGTATTTGACCTGTTCATCGCCAATGTGCCCCGCGATTTCCGGCAATTCCCCACCATGGTACTGCGCAATATAGGCAATCAACGCCTTCTTGAGATACTCTTTTTTGCCGAGCAGATTGCGCAGATTTTCAATCGGACTGCGATCATCTTTGTACTGCATACCGATCTTGGTCGCCAGATCATTGTCAGTCTCTTTGGCATTGTGGTTGGCAATATTGTTGGCAAAAAACGTATAATTGTCGATGAGTTCCTTCACCACCGGCTTGTCGTTTTCGCTGATATTGCCCAAATCATATTTAAGAATCCAAATCGGGCAGTAGTATTTTTTCATCTTGTTCCGGATACTGCCACGTGCACTGTCGATGTCGTTGCAATCCGAAAATGGTACGTCAAAAGCGCGAATCGTCGCATCGCAAAACAGCCGAATCTCTTCCTTGTCTTTGACAATATATTCAGTCTTGGCCTTGGGGTTGCCACGGTTTCTAAAGAACGATTCTATCGATATGCCGAGTTTCGCCTCATCCAGCATGTCGCTCGTGATGCCGTTACTCCACCCATATTCTGCTCCCGTGTATTCCTTTAATATAAATCCAAACAGGAAAAATACGAGGTTGCATCGGAACAAACCGTAAGGCTTGCGTTCCAATAAATCAAAGATTTCTTCAAAAGATACCTTGCCATTGGCTGCAAACTTCCTAGCAATCAAATCGTCCACATCTTTTTTCATGATGGCGACCATACGGCATGCATCCGTACTCTGGTTGTGCGTCCAATACTCAGGGTCGTTCCATATATCTGCAAGCTGAACCTGCAAATTCAATCTCGGATTCTTGTTATAAAATGTTCCCGTCAACTCTCGCT
>JAZODZ010000233.1:0-1778 GCA_045597285.1 Myxococcota bacterium | reverse complement strand
GGCGTTTTGTATTAGACACCGCGCGTATGCCAATAGCGCGGGGCGGTCGGCGTATGCAATAGCCGACCGGGCGAGCCGTATTGAGCGTGAGCGAAAAGGCGAGCGAAATTAAAAAAAATTGACTTTTCGGACGGGGAGTCCTATTAAATAAATAGTTGAGTAATTGTTCAACTGTTTGTGAGGTTAAAATGAAAGATCGAGCGATATGTGATTGCGACGTGATTCACCAGGACGCCGTCGATGCGGCTAGACAGGTGATGTTTTCCCTCAATCGATATGAAGACATGGCTTCACTGTTCGGGCATTTTGCGGATCCGACTCGCGTGCGCATTCTCCATCTGCTCGAAAATCGCGAACTCTGTGTGTGCGACATCGCGGCGCTCGTAGGCGTGACGAAATCCGCCGTCTCTCATCAACTCAAGGCTTTGCGCCTGTCTAAGCTCGTGAGCGCTCGCCGTGATGGGCAGATTGTCTATTATTCGCTCGCAGATGAACACGTGTCGATGATCCTCAACGTGGCACTCGAACATCTCTCCGAACCCTGATTCGATGCCTTCGGTTCGCGTGTGCGGTGGTCTTTTGCTGTTTGATAGTTGAATAATTGTGCAATTAAGCATTTGTTAAATGATTAAAAGAAATCTCTGAATAATACATCTACTTCCCTGTCGGGCGGCTCGCCTGCAAAACACAGGGACTCACATTTCTTGGAGAGCAAAATGGAATCTTGTCATTGTCATTCGGAATGCTGTCATGAACATGCCGAAAAATCGTGCTGTTGCTGTCATCATTGCGAGCATTGCCATGCAGAAACACACGAAGCCGACGAAAAATGGGAAAAGCTCCGAATCTTGAGCGGCGGCATTCTCTTTGCGGCTGCGGCGATTCTTTTTTACGCTTGCCCGGAATACGCGCACCTGTCGATCCCGGCTTTTATTGCGGCGTGGCTCATTCTCGGCATTGATGTCGCGGTCAAAGCCGTGCGCACGATTTTCAAAGGCCATTTCCTCGATGAAAACTTCCTCATGACACTGGCATCGATCGGTGCGTTCGCCATTGCCGAATATCCCGAAGCCGTGGCGGTGATGTTTTTCTATCGAATTGGCGAGATGCTCGAGGACAAAGCCGTTGAAAAATCACGACATTCGATTTCATCTCTGCTCGAGATGCAGCCCGACACGGCTCGCGTGCGCCGCGATGACCAATGGCTCGAAATTTCGCCCGAAAATATTGAGGTTGGCGAGTTAATTCTCGTGCGTCCCGGCGAAAGGATCCCGCTAGACGGGCGCGTTACGGAAGGGGAGTCGAGGCTCGATATGCAGGCCATCACGGGCGAATCCGTCCCAAAAAAAGTCCGCGTCGGCGATGAACTTCTTTCGGGATGCATCAATCTCGAAAGCGCCCTCACGCTCGAAGTCACGCACGTTCTGTCCGAATCGATGGCTTCCAAAATCATCGAACTCGTCGAAACGGCCCAGGAACTGAAAACGCCTGCCGAACGGTTTATCACGAAATTTGCGCGTTTCTATACCCCGATTGTCGTGTGCTGTGCCGCATTGCTTGCCCTGATTCCGCCACTTTTGTTGGATGGCCTGTGGTCTGTCTGGCTCCAACGCGCTTTTGTCTTTCTCGTCGTTTCGTGCCCCTGCGCACTCGTGATTTCGGTTCCGATGGCCTATTTCTGCGGCATTGGAGCGGCTTCGAGGCGCGGCATACTCTTTAGGGGCAGCGCGTGTATCGAGGCGTTGTGCAAAATTCGGACGATGGTGTTCGACAAAACG
>JAZODZ010000232.1:0-5565 GCA_045597285.1 Myxococcota bacterium | reverse complement strand
TTTGCGGTGGCTATTTCGCTATGCTCAATACGCCACGCGGCGCTGTAATGTCTATAAGTACTACGTCACTGTTCATATTCAATCATCCGTTTTCTTCTTGCTTGTGCGTTTAGGCTTGCTCCCAGGGGAAGCAGCCGTCTCGGCTGCGTTTTTTGCATTCTCCGCATGCTCCAGTTTCTGATAACGCACCATCAAATCTGCCACAATTTCCGGCTCGCTCATATCTGAACAATAGCCATAAAGTTCCATCACGGCTTTGTCGAGCGCCTTGTGAGCTTTGAGAAGGTCTGGGGGCATGGTCAATGGATCATACAAATCAGCCAACGAACTCTCGGGATAGCTATCCCTTATGTGCAATATCTCTTCTGAGCACAGGCTGATCCTCGCTTCCATACGCTTTTTATAAAGATCAGGCGTTTCATTGGGTTTGATTTTCCCACTTCCCACTCCCCACTTCCCAGTCAAATCTGGCCACGGGAAGTTGTTGTAAACGATGTCTTTGCTATAGCGATAATCACTTTTTAAACGTCCACACACAGCGCGCATCCATGCCATGTGTACCGATGACGTGAGAATGCCGAAGTGATACAGTGTTGCGTTGGGAATGATTGTCGCCGCATCTGTTGGTATGATAGAGTCGTCAAGAAACCCCATGGGAATATATTTGCGTTTTTCAGAAGAAACACGAGGTATAAGAATATAGCTTTCTGGGTTCTTTGTCTCTCTGAAAAGCGTGGGCGTCTCAGCGAGTTTTTGTCTGTCCGGTGCACCTTTTAACCTATCGTTCCGACAGGCATCGATTCTTTTCATGACTTCCGGCATTTGGCGCAGTTCGGATGGTTTTACACCTACAAGCCACAAGCAATAGCGTTTAATGTTATTAATATATTCATCAGAGCCGGTTAAACGTTTGATGTATTTAATTGAACTAGGTTCCTTATTAATAAAATCCTCGTAGTCATCGGCTTCAATAATAAGATGGCCGCCATCCGCAGGGCGATTACCGGTCTCCATTTCAATTTGATGGCACAAAGATGTTTTTCTGCGTTCAATCACAATATCATCCGCTTCAACAAGATATGGATTAATCTTCGTTACCGATATTTTCTGATTGTTATCAAAAATAACTCGCTTTGTTTTGATGTTTTTTGAACCAGAGAATCCTATAATAACACAATGGACGGCTGCTTTTTTTATACCTTCGTTCGACCATTTAAATGTCCGATAGGCAAAATCAATATGGATATGAAATCTTTCGATCAATGGTTTCCATACGGGAGCAACCTGATCGCCTTGTGTGATGGAGTTGGTAGATACAAACCCTGCTTTTGTTCGTGAATTCTCACAAAGCTGAGAGGCTTTGAAGAACCATGCTGCGACATAGTCAATTTTTCCAGAGGATGGATATGGTTTGCCGGTCTCATCGACATAGACATGTTGCATATCATCGCTTTGCGTGGTCGTCTGCAAATCATTTTGTTTCTTTTGAAATCCATACCCTACATACGGCGGATTACCAATAATATAATCAAATTTCAAAATATCAGAATAATCTTTATCATCCTTCAATAATTCCTGCCAATTACGCCTTAATGCATTCTCACAATAGATATGCGCACTTCTTTTCAGCGGCAAATCCGCATAAGCCATGCCGAACCACTCGCCGACTTCACGATTCATTAAGTGTTCGACGAGCCACATACCAGTTCGAGCAACTTCGCATGGAAACTCAAGGATTTCGATGCCATAGAATTGTTCAATGCTGACCTTGATGAGCGGCGAAACGTCGAGCAGTCTTTGCCTGGATGGATATTTCATTTTGATAATTTCGAGCTCAAGGCGGCGTAATTCCTTATAGGTCGTAATCAGGAAATTGCCGCACCCGCAGGCAGGATCGAGTATGCGCAGACTTGCAATCTTTTCGTGGAATTCTTCGAGTTTTTTAGGCGTTGATTTGACACGCTCAAATTCTGCCCACAGGTCATCTATGAACAAAGGATTGATGACTTTTAAGATATTCTCTTCGCTTGTGTAATGCGCGCCAATTTCGCGTCGTTCTTCGGGGTCCATGATGCCCTGAAACATCGACCCGAAGATAGCCGGCGATATCTTTGACCAGTCGAATTTGCAGCAATCGATGAGTGTTTGCCGCATTTTTTCGTCGAAATCCGGCGTATGGAGCAGTTCACTGAACAAGCCGCCATCCACATAACCAAACTGCAACAAATCTGCTGCCAATTTGGTACGCTTGGCACGAATATCGGGCGGCATGTCGAGAAATTCGAACAATTTGCCGATTCTTTCCGACAAATCAGAACCATTGTCTTTTGAATTTTCGTTGTAATTCAAAAAGGCATCTTTTGGGAAAATGCCGGTATCTTCGGCAAACATGCAGAACAGCAAACGAACCAGATAGACCTCAAGTTCGTGCCCCTCGTAACCAAACAATTTGAGTGCATCATGAATTTTGGCCATCTTCACGGCAGCCTGGATGTTGACTTCGAGTTGTTCATCATAGATGCGTTGTGTCTCATATCCGGCAATATTCGCAAAATGGCGCACATACCTGCGAATGTCTTTGAGTCTGAACGAGACATGCTCCGCTGTCGTGCGGTGGTAAAGCTCAAACTTGTCAAAATCGCACACCAAGACGAGTTCCGGCATTTCGTCGGCGGGCAGATGGAACACATAGTCTTTGACCTGTTCAAACGCCTTGCCGAGGTCTTTGCCTTTACTCTTCATTTCTACGACGAGCTTTTGGGGCAGAAAGTAGTCGATATAACCGTCATCACCGACTTCTTTTGGGCATTTGTGTTCGAACTCGCCATCATTATCCATAGGATTTTCGATGCCGAACACGGACAGAAAATCGCGGATGAAGTTTTGCGCCTGCTGGCGCTCTGCGCCTTTCTGTTTTTCCCAGATTTTCTTAAAATTAGCGGCTCGGTCTTCGATTTCTTCCCAGCTGAGTGTGGTCATGACTGCTCCTTCGGTTGGCCATCTCTAAATCTCCTCTGGCAGTGGAGACTTTTGCATCATACCACAAAAAAAGCCTGTGCGTATTGGCAATAGACAGCGGAGCATGCATTGCAGTCATCGCGCAGCGATGCTGTTGCCAACAGCACAGGCAGAGTGGCGTATCGCTTGCGATAGCCACGCGCAAGAGGGCGTATTTGCAAAAAAAAGGGATGTGCGATTGCACGTCCCTTTATTTTGCAAATAGCCCGATAAAGGCAAGCCGTATGCGCTATTAGCGCATAGGCGAAACCCATAATTGTTTTATCAGGCTTGCTCATATTGCGGCTGCCAGGCTGCAAACTGTTTTAGCTGTTCATCCGTGCGATTGTAATACCTTCGTCCGCAGTCCAGTTTGGCAATTTCGGCCATTTCATCGTCCGTCAGCTTGAAATCCAGGATATTCAGATTCTCACGGATATGATCGACATTTTTGCTGCCGGGAATGACGACGAATCCCATCTGTGTATGCCAGCGAAGAATGACCTGCGCCGCACTTTTGCCATATTTTTTGCCCAGTGCAACAAAGATTGGCTCATTGATTAATGATTTATCGCCGTGCCCCAGCGGATACCATGACATCAGCTTAATATCGTATGTATCGAGTGTTTTTCGGAGTTCTTTTTGTGTAAAGTAAGGATGCGCCTCAACCTGAATAAACTGTGGGACGATTTCCCATTCTTTTTCGAGGGCTTCGATGTATTCGCCTTCAAAATTGGAGATGCCGATGGATTTGGCTTTGCCCGAACGATAGGCTTTTTCGAGCTGGCGATAGCCTGCCATCCAGTTTCCGGCTGGCTGGTGAATGTAAAGCAAATCGACGTAATCCAGTCCGAGGCGTTCCAGCGTTTCATCGACGGCATTGGGATTCTCAAATTCTGAAGCCCATAATTTCGTCGACAGATAGATATCTTCGCGTTTTAAGCCACACGATTTCATGCCGCGGCCGCATGCTCTTTCATTGACGTATGCATTGGCCGTATCGACGAGCGAATACCCCATCTTTAAGGCTTCTCGCACGCTGTTTTCGGCATCTGCGGGGGACAGCATAAAAGTACCAATTCCTATCATCGGACACTGTTTTTGATTATTCAGAATGACGTTTTCCATCTGCATGCTCCTTATTACGATAACCATAAAGCTCATATCCAATGCCTTGTTATCCAAGACATGCAGATGGAATATCAGTCAAAATCCAGAATGTACAATGCCAATTGGTTATTCAGTATGCATTGCGTGCATAGTGAATAACTGTTTTACCACTCCTTGCATGCTTTCGATATCCACTTGAGAATGCCCGAAAGCATGGACTTGTTTTTTTTAAGATAGGCGATTCGATAATGTGCAGTTGCTTCTTCATCGACGATGGGCACGCTGACGCATCCTTCCATATTGGTGCGAAGGGTATTGGCGAGTGCGGTTGTAAATGTCAGTGGTTTTTGAGACATGACGACGTTTGTATAAACCATGATATCATCATATTCGATATATTTGGCTTCTTTAATACAATCCCTGTGCATCTGGTGCCAAAAGCCGGTATGAATATATTCTCGAATCTCCTTTCCGCGAAGATCTGAAAAATGAATCGATTTTTTGTGGCTAAGCGGATCGGACAGAGGGATTTGCATATATAGTTGTTCGTCTAGGAATGGAATCGATTCGATCGCTTCTGTTTGTATATCCTGACGAACGATGGCAAGGGAGGCTTTTTCGGTCAAAAGCAGCGAAACCAGCTCGATTTCATCGGGCATATCAGAGGTGATGTGCAAATCCGGAAAATGGCCTGACATTTCGGCAGTCAGTTTCCACAAGGGGGCGGGCGCACACGTCACGATGTGCAGCGCGAGATGACGCTTTTTGAATGCCTCGAGACTCGACACCAGTACATCGGCATCCTTAAGCACATGCCGGGCATGTTTGACGACGAGTTTGCCGGCATCATTCAGTTTCATGCTGTTTTTGGTGCGCTCAAACAACTGAATGCCGAGTTCATCTTCTAGCCGTTGAATTGAACGAGTCAGCGCACTTTGCGAAATATGGAGTTTTTCAGCAGCACGGGAAAGAACGGCTTCGTCCGCAATTGCTATAAGTTGCTGTAACTGGTTAAGTTCCATAACTTCTTTTGTTGTTTTCCACGGTGATGAGTTCGGACTTATTGACTATAATGCTTTACGCGAAATGTTTCATTGCATGGATTGATGTAGATGCGTATGCGTTTACCTCAGCGTGAATTATCGAAATAAAGCCGCCGGGGTTTAACAACAAATCATACCATTTGATGCAAATTAGTGCAATTGTGCAGCTATACGATAATACGAAGATGCGCCCGGCGTATCGCAAAGCGATAGACGGGCGCAAAGGCGCGTATTGAGCAGAGAGACGTGTCGTGACATGTCTTTCTGCGAGATAGTGCCGAAAGCCGTGCGTATCACAGATAGCACGGCAACCCATTTATTTATATTTTAACATAAAGCGTTTTATGCTTTCGGCAACTGCATACGGCGATTCCATCAGAATCGTATGCGTCGTCCCTGGAAATTGATTGTCTAG
>JAZODZ010000231.1:0-21574 GCA_045597285.1 Myxococcota bacterium | reverse complement strand
AGCAACAACAATAGCAATCAGTCGAACACCCAGTCCGGCGGCTCGATTGGTGTTGGTTCGAGAGTTAAAATTACCGGTTCGCAATATGCGACTGGCCAGACGATTCCTGGCTGGGTCAAGAACCAGACTTACACGGTTTCGGAAATGGGAAGCGGCAAAGCTCTTCTGAAAGAAATCGTGAGCTGGGTCAGAACATCAGATTTGGTTCTCGTTTCGGGCGGAACCACGAACAGCGGCGGCAATCACGACGGTGGCAACAACAGCAAGCAGGATGACAACGGCGGCAAAGGTTCGTCGCTCGTCAGCTCCGTGTATGATTTCGGCACGAAGAACAGCAACCCGAGAAACTCCAAGATCAGCAAGATTACCATCCACCACATGGCTGGTAACCTCGGTGCGAGATCGTGCGCGAACATGCATTACAATGGCAAAGCAAGTGCCAACTACTACATCGGTTCCGATGGTGCGATTTGCCGCGGCGTTGCCGAAAATCGTCGTGCATGGACATCCAGCAGCGGCGCGAATGACCACCAGGCCATCACGTTCGAAGTTGCCAACAACAGCGGCGAACCGTATTGGACAATTTCCGATGCCGCTTACAATTCGATGATCGCCCTCTGCCGTGACATCTGCTCTCGCTATGGCATTTCTCCGCACTTTGATGGCACATCAGCTGGCTCGCTGACAGCTCACTATATGTTTGCTTCTACAGCATGCCCCGGCCCGTACATCAAAGAACGTCTGAAGAACGGAACCATTGAGAAAGACATCAAGGGTTCGTGATAATCTTTGAGCCATAAGTATTAAGCCGATGCCGGTTATCCGGCATCGGCTTTTTTTTGCTCCCTGCCTCTTAGGGGGAAACGACTTTTACACTACACGCAAAAGAGGCGTGCGAGCCGCACGCCTCTATACATCGGGTTCATTCCTGTTTATCCGAATGAATTCGATACCGATACTGCGTCTTGACCGCATAATGGTCCGAGACCGTGTCATATTTAGGCGCGTTCAGCACCTCGTATTTAAGCAATGACATTTCGGGGGAATAGAAGGCGTAATCGATGACGACAGGAATTTCAAGCGTCTTGATGAAATCCGGAATGCCAGGATCGTGGGTTGTTGCCGTGTCCTCGACGGCGACACCGAGTTCGAGAGCGGTCGAACGCGCATCATTAAGTCCCGTCTGTGTCTTGAACACTTCGTGAGCGCCCATGAAATCCTCACCCAATACGGGATAGGGTTCACCGTTATCATCCACTGCGCCGCCGATAAGCAGATTGACCTTGTTCGCCAGGGATTGATTGCTCGAACCCAGAATAAGCGATGATGCGGGATTTGAAATAAGAATATTGATGTCGACCGTATTCAGGTCACCGCCATAAAAGACATGCGCATCGGGATATTTTTCGCGATATTTGGCAATGAAAGCGGCGCTGTCCTTGGCTCCCTGAATTCGATATGTTTCGTGACGCATGACCCAGCCGATTGAATCGGCGAGTTTGGGATCGTTGTCATAAATATTATTCGCTTCCCAGTGCGTGGAAAACGCGAGGAATATTTCGCCGGTATCGATTTCGCGCAGGACCGCGCCAAAGGCAATTGTCTTAGTTCCGGCAACCGAATACTTGGCATAATACGGCGCCAGGGATACCCAGTCGTGTTCGACGAGTTCGAAGCGCGACTTCTGATAGAGCATATTAGAATGGAAAAAAGCGCCTTCGCCCGGAACGAGCGTCGTCGAGTCCCAAATCGTATTGGGGTCATTCTCATCGCGATAATTTGTATTATCGACCCATTCATATCCGAGATCGGCGAACATTTCGGTCACTTTATCATCGTGCCATTGAGGGCTCGTTTCGACGATGGCAAATATCGCGGGCAGTTCGTCCTTGGGATCGTCGCGTACTTCCTTGAGATTCTTGTACAGCTGGGTGGCGCGATCGATGACGACAGAATGCTTGAACGGATCCGACTCGCTCATCCACTGAGTATATTCAAAGAGGACATTATAATTATAAATGGTAATCACTCTTTCATCGCTGCGCTGGCATGTTCCGGCTATGACAGCGGAACAATCGCTGGCGCAAGCCGGTTTGCCCCCATCGAGCCACGGCTGTGTGCTGTCGAATTCACTGCACGTTTTGGGAACACCGGCAGTTTTATCGCAAACCTCGCCGGTCTCGAGCTTGCTGTTGCCGCAAGTCGGATTATCGGTCTCATAATAGCATTTGTTATCGATGCATGTCTGGGATTCCTGGCAAAGCCTGTTGCCACAAATCAGCGAGGATTTGACGCACTCGTCTTCGAAACAGGATTCGCCTTCAGGACAAACCGTCTGGCCGCAAGCCGCCTTGACACAGGAACCGGCAACGATGGCGCTACAATCAGAAGCGCATTGAGGCGCACCGCCGCTCACCCACGTCACGGTATTGTCCCATTTGGAGCAAGTCGTGGGGACACCGAGTTCTCCATCGCATGCCTCGTCAGGATCGACCTGTCCATTGCCACAGGTTACGGGAATACAAGTACCGGCGGTGATTTGGGAACAGTCAGAGGAACAGGCTGGCTTGCCTCCCGCCGCCCACATTTTTGAACTGTTCCAATCGTTGCATGATGCGGGCAGACCAAGATTTCCGTCACAGGCTTCGTCGGCATCAAGCTGTCCGTTACCGCATAACTGCACGGGGGCGGGCGGATCCTTTGGATCAGTTGGCTTGGGGTCGGGCTTTGTCACATCGCCGGGCTTCGTATCCGTCGTGGTAGGTTTCGAGTCGTCGGAACAAGCCCAAAACATCATGGACATAGCGAGCAAAAGAGAGACTCGCACGGTATTTTTTTTAATCATATCATTCCGTTATTTCAAATCGTGCATCTGAACACGCTTATCGCAACGCGATAGCGGGCAGCAAAAAGGCCGTATGCGCCGCAGGCGCATAGGCCGTTCCAAAACAGATTATTTGCGTTTCTGACAGTCTTTGCGGCGGCGCCACAGCATCGTGCTCAGCAACCCCAGGAACGTGAGAACCGCACCAAATGGGAGCGAGCGTGGTGTGCGTTGTGTCGAGGAACACGCGCAGTCGTCGTCATACACGAGGGAGAGGCCCGGACGGACGATGTAATCGTCGATACACGATCCGTCTTCATCGTAACCGCTCGGGCACGTGTTATCGATCTCACCGTCGCATTCCTCGGTGCTTGGATCGCATTCGTATGGGGCATCGGGGCAAACGCCGCCTTCGTCGATTTTGCCGTCGCAGTCATTGTCCTTGCCGTCGCAGATTTCGCGGGACGGCTCGCAGCAGACGTTGCCTTCGTCGACTTCGCCGTCGCAGTCGTTGTCGAGACCGTCGCAGATTTCCTCGCTGCAACAGACGTCGCCTTCGTCGATTTCGTCGTCGCAGTCGTTGTCAACGCCGTCGCAAACTTCTTCGGACGGGACGCAGCAGACATCGCCTTCGTCGATTTCGCCGTCGCAGTCGTTGTCGATTTTGTCGCAGATTTCGTCGGTCGGGACGCAGCAGACGTTATTTTCATCGGCGCGGCCGTCGCAGTTGTTATCAATGCCATCGCAGACTTCTTCGACGAATTTGCAGGCCTTGGTGTGCATACCGTCGACGCGGAATGTCGAGTAGTATTTCTGGTTGTTCCAGCCCCAGTGATCTTCCATGCCGGTGGCTTCGATGTGGTCGAAACCGCTGCCATTGAACGAGTAGCATGAAACATTGTTGGCGGTGCGGCTGCACACATCGAGTTTGCCGTCGCCGTTGACATCGCCGAGGCGCAAAGTACGGTATTTGTCGGGCTTGTTCCAGCCGTTGCCGTCGCTGAACTCGTCGATCGAGAAGGCGTCGCCAAAGCCGTTGCCCGTCGACAGATGGCAGACGAAGTTGGCATTGGCACGGCCGCAAAGGTCATCCTTGCCGTCGCCATTGATATCACCGTACTGAATCGTCGAATAATTGTCGTAATCGTTCCATCCCCAATGATCGGACCATTCGGGGCCGCGGATGCCGTCGCCGAAGCTGTTTCCGTTGGAGAGGTGGCAGATGATGCCGGCGCTGTCGCGGGCACAGAGGTCGGCTTTGCGGTCGCCGTTGATATCCGGGAAGCGAATCGTCGTGTAGTACTGGCGGTTGCCCCAGCCGTTGTCGTCGCTCCATTCCGGGCCATGGAAGGATTCTGCGAAGGACGTGCCCTTGGACAGCCAGCATCGGATGCCGCTTCCGCCGCGGCCGCAGACATCGATTTTTCCGTCGCCGTTGATATCGGCCACTCGAATCGTAGAGAAATACCGTTCCTCGCCCCAGCCATGGCCGTCGCCCATGTCGCCGAAACCGATGGGATTGTTGGTGTCAAACCCGTTGCCGTTGGAGATATAGCACTGGAACTGTTCCTTGAAGCGGGCGCAGAAATCGTCTTTGCCGTCGCCGTTGATGTCGGCGAATTTAATCGTGGAGTAGTATTTGACCTGGTTGTAGCCATCGCCGTCTGCCATGGGGACGTGGCCATACGAAGCGAATTCGCCATTGCCCTTCGAGGCCCAGCAATCGAGGCCGACGTCGGCGCGTGCACAGATGTCATAAATGTCGTCGCCGTTGACATCGGCAAAGCGAATCGTCGCATAGTTGGAGACGTCGCCCCACCCCTGATCGTCGCTGAGGCCGACGACCACGTGCTTCGCCATCAGGTCGCCCGAAGTCGAGAGCGTGCAGTAGATACCGGCGGCACCGCGTGCGCAGATGTCGGCTTTGCCGTCGCCGTCGATATCCGTGTTCTGCATGTCGTAGTTCATGCTCTGATACTGGACTTCATAGTCGTGGGTGCAGACTTCATCTTCATCGACAGCACCGTCGCAGTCGTTGTCCTTGCCGTCGCAGACTTCGGGCTGCGGGTCGCATATCACCGGGCACGTATAATTGCCCTTCTGAACGTAATTCCAAGGCGAGGCGTGGCTCGAACCATTGGGATAAACCATGAAATGGAGGTGCTGGCCGGTCGAACAGCCTGTCGTTCCCATCTTGCCGATGACCTGGCCGCAGTTGACGTGATCGCCGACCGAGACATAAACTTCCTTCATGTGGAGGTAGTTTGTCTGCATTGAGGAACCGTCGTGCTGGAGCCGGACGGAATTGCCATTGTGATTGTCGCAGACCGGGCAGGTTCCGGCAGAGCTGCTGTACTGGCACTGACCGGATGACCACGTCCGCTTGACTACGGTGCCGCTAGCTGCTGCGAGGATATCGATGTTGCCGCCGCAGGCGATGTCGATGCCGGAGTGGAAGGACGCACCGCGTTGCCCATAATCGCTTGAGATATAGGTACATCCTTGGCCAGCTGGCCAGGCAAGTTGCTGTGCCATTGCCGTTTCGCTCAGAATCGGGAAAGATGTGCAGATAAATGCAATCGCTATTGCGAATTTCAGCTGTATCTTCATAGAACCTCGGATGTGAAAAGTGTTGAGCTCGTCAGAAGCTCAATAATTTGACAAGGGCCAAACCTGGGGCATAATGGAATTAAGACCGAAAGTTTACCCGTCTTCCCGCCAAAAAATCTATTATTATAGTGGATTTTTAAAAGTTTTTGAAGGGGGAGAGTAGAAAAGTGTGAAGGAGTCAGACCTCACCCCGCCCGCATTGCGATCATAAAGAGCGTATGACTATATGATACGCTCTTTAATGACTTCAAAACTATTGTTGTGGACATATAAAATGAGAATGCCTTTTTGGCCTCACCCCCTGCCCCCTCTCCATTGGAGAGGGGGAGCGTATTGTCATTAATTATGGCCAGAACAATAAGAACGGGTGTTTATATGAATAAACAGCAACTGGCAATGAATCAATAACAACTCAAAATATATATAATACACACTATGTCGCGACACAACACCACACATTAGGTTTATGAAACGCAATGGGGAATAGACGATGATAAACGAAGTGTTATTTATGGAATTACGGCTCATGCGACTGTATTGCGAAAAACACCACCTAAGCGGCCGCGAATTAAACAATCTGTTCGAAAGCCATGGAATATGGGATTATATCGAAAAGTGCTACGATGCGCTTCATGTGAGCAGTGACGAATGTGCTCTTAAAGAGATTGAATCCTTTATATTTAACAAGGAGTAAACACCTAATACGCGCCATATCGCCGCGTATCGCATCGCGATAGCGGCGATTCGCACGGCGTATCGGCCGCAGGCCGATAGCCGTGCCCCATTATGCCCCATTGGTCTTGTTCTTTTACAAACGCCATAATTAAGATAGAATCGTGGCTGTTTTTTGCGGGACGCCGTCCCCGTTGTTTAACTGTTTTAGGCGGGATTTTTCATGCCATTTCCATCGCTGGAACTCTTTGATGTCGGTCTGAACCGACTTCGACGCCTTCAGAGGCGGCTGCGCTCCAGTCTCAACGTCATTCCGTATTTTCCGCAGGCCGTCGTCGTGTATCACGAGGAATATGCGGGCATTGAAAAGTATATCGCGGATGCCGGAAGGGCCTCGAAAATCCTCAATTACCTTCGTTACGAGGGATGCCTCGACGATTCCCAGATCGTCACGCCGCGGACTGCCACGATTACGCAGCTCAGTCTCGTCCACGATTTTTCTTATCTTTCGCAGCTTTATGAGCCGAACATTGGCGAGCGCATTTTCGGGCAGGGGCTGAGCGATGAGGCATTAAAGACGTGCATTGAACAGCAGCGGCTGATGACGGGTGGCACCGTCCGTGCGGCGCGTATGTCGCTTTCGAGCCTTTATCCGCGGCGCATCATCAATATCGGCGGCGGTTTTCACCATGCCTATTCCGAAGGCGGTTATGCGTTTTGTGTGTTCAATGACGTCGCCATCGCGGTGCATCACCTGCGCAAACACAATTACAACGGGAAGATTCTTATCATCGATCTCGATTTGCATCAGGGCGACGGGACTAAGAAGATATTTGCACACGATCCGAGCGTGATCACGTATTCTGTTCACGCCGAAAACTGGATGACCGAAACATGTGAAGGTGCGTATGATGTGCCGCTCGGCCCCGGTATCGGCGATTCGGCTTATCTCGAGGCGATTCGTTCGACGCTGCCGAACATCATTCATCGCGAGCAACCCGACCTCGTGTTCTATCTGGCCGGCGTCGATGTCGCGGAAGACGATGAACTCGGCGACTGGCGCGTGTCGCACGACGCCATCTTTGAACGCGACAAGTTTGTCGACGAATGCGTCGGAAAACGGCGCATGGTCGTCGTCAGTGCCGGCGGTTACGGCCCCAATGCGTGGCGCCATTCCGCACGGTTTTACGGTTATCTGCTGTCGCACCTCGAAAAGCCGATTGCTTCGGACAACGAGCGGCTTCTTCGTGCGGTTAAGAAGGTGTCGAAGGCGTTGCCGTTGCACGATTTGACGGCGGACGAAACCGAGGATGATCTTTTCGGCGACCTTTTCGGCCCGATGAAGCGCACGCGCCTTTTCGATTTTTATTCGAAACTCGGCGTCGAATGCGCCCTCGAAAAAATCGGCATTCTCGAGCATCTGCGCAAACTCGGCTATCCGTCGCCGCATATCGAGTTCGAACTCGATCACCCGAATGGGCAGGCCGTGCGGCTTTTTGCGGACGACGAACGGAAAATCCTGCTCATCGAGTGCATTATCGATGAAAAGAAATTCGTCGGAGACATGCGGATGCTTTGGATCGAGTGGCTCCTTTCTCAGAATCCGAATGCCGAACCAAGCCCCGACAGGCCGCTTTTGCCCGGCCAGACTTATCCGGGACTCGGCTGCCTGACAAAAATTATCGGCCTCCTCTTTATGATATGCGACCGCCTCAAGCTCGATGCCATCGGGTTCAATCCGGCGCATTATCACGTGTGTTTTCTCGCAAAAGGCCAGGGATGCTTTGAAAAACCTGCCGACGAGGCGCGTTTTCGCGTCGCGCAGGCACTCACGGCAGGCCTCAACATTCAGCAGGCGAGCATGATGCTCGGCAACGGCCTGTGTTCCGCCGGAAACACGTTCAAATGGATTCCTGCGCGTATGGTCATCCCGATTTCGCAAGCCGCGCACGCCTATTTTCAGACAAAGGAATACCAGTCCGAAGTCGCCGCACTGGCGGCCGAAGAACTTAAAAAATATGGCACCTACGGTCAGTCGAAAGGCTACCGAAGGCGCATCACATCTTGAGTTTTGCGTTTATTTCACTCCCTATCACGACGTCACGGAAGGACAAAATTATGTGCGGAATTATTGGATATACCGGTTGCAGGGACTGCGTTCATATCATTCAATCCGGTTTGGCCAGGCTCGCCTATCGCGGGTACGATTCGGCTGGCATTGCGGTCTGCCGTGATGGCGCCATCGATTTAAGGCGAGCGCATGGCAAGCTCGAAAACCTAATCGAACGGCTCAAGCGAGAGCCGATGCGCGGCTGCACGGGAATAGGGCACACGCGGTGGGCCACGCACGGGCGTCCCAGCGAATCGAATGCCCATCCGCATCTGTACGGCAAGTTCGCCATCGTCCACAACGGCATTATCGAGAACTATCTCGAGCTTCGCCAGGAACTGACAGCACGCGGTCATGTGTTCGCATCCGAAACCGACACCGAAATCGTCGCGCATCTCCTGTCCGAATATTACACGCCGGAAAACGGGTTTGTCGGTGCCGTGCGTGCTGCGCTCAAGCGCGTCCGCGGGTCTTATGGCGTGGTGGCGATTTGCGCGGATTGTCCCGATGAAATCGTGGCGGCGCGTCTCCAAAGCCCGCTGCTCGTCGCGCTCGGCGAAAGCGAGAATTTTGTGGCAAGCGATATTGCAGCCGTGCTGGCACATTCGAGGCGGTTTATTTTCCTCGAAGACGGCGATGTCGTCCATCTGACGGCCCATTCTGTTGAACTGACAAACCTCGCCGGGATACCCGTTTCGCGGCCTGTCAAGGAAGTTCAGTGGGATATTTCGTCGGCCGAAAAACAGGGCTATCCCCATTACATGCTCAAGGAAATCTTCGAGCAGCCGTCCAAAATTACGGATACGTTCCGCGGCCGCATCCTCGAAGACGAGGCCCAGGTCAATCTCGACGACGACATCACGGCGCTCGGGTTCGAAAATTGTGCGCGAATCCAGGTGGTTGCTTGCGGCACGAGCTACCATGCCGGCCTTCTCGGCAAGTACCTCATCGAAAAGTTTGCGCGGATTCCCGTCGATGTCGACGTCGCCAGCGAGTATCGTTACCGCGATCCGATTATCGGCAGTGCGGATGGATTTATCGCGATTAGCCAGAGCGGTGAGACCGCCGACACGTATGCGTGCCTGAAGATTGCACGCGAACACGGCGCAAAAATTTTGTCGATTTGCAACGTCATGGATTCGACGATACCGCGTGCTTCGGATGCGACGTTCTACACGCGTGCCGATCCCGAAATCGGTGTCGCGTCGACCAAGGCGTTCACGACACAGCTCGCTTCGTTGATATTGCTCGCGATTCATTTCGGCATTCGGCGTGGGACGCTTGCAAATGACCGGGCGCGTGAGCTGCTGAACGCGCTGCGCTGTGTGCCGCAGCAGATGGAAGCCATCCTCGAGCATTCGGATGACGTTCAGAAGGTCGCAAAAAAACTCCTTCGTGCGAACTCGTTTCTCTATCTTGGGCGCAACGTGCATTACCCGATTGCACTCGAAGGTGCGCTCAAACTCAAGGAAATCAGCTATATTCACGCGGAGGCTTATCCGTCTGGCGAGATGAAGCACGGGCCGATTGCGCTCATCGACGATCGTTTGCCAGTCGTCGTGATTGCGCCGAAAAATTCGACGTACGAAAAGACGCTCTCGAATTTGCAGGAAGTTCGCGCCCGCGGCGGTCGCATCATCAGCGTCGTGACCGAAGGCGACGACATGCTCGCCCGCGTTTCGGAACACGCCTTTTTCATTCCGGATTGCGTCGAGACCGTCCAGCCATTTTTCAGCGTCCTGTATTTGCAGCTGCTCGCGTATCACATCGCCGATTTGCTCGGGAACGACGTCGATCAGCCGCGCAATCTCGCCAAATCCGTGACAGTCGAATGATTTTGAATGATTCGTTGTGGGCGTGCCTATGCCTTGGGGCATACGGCACGCATTGGGCCGGGCTATTGGCATACGCCCGGCCTTTTTTTGTGGGGGAATCTGCTCATCCTCCGTAGGGGGCTCACAAAACGTATTACATGGGAAACCCCTACGGGGTTAAAAATGTGTGTAGATGACCTCGATCCCCCGGTAGGCGCTACGCGCCAACCGGGGGCTACAAAACCGGAAGCCCTAACGGGCTTCGTCGTCTCACGACTCTGCGTACGCCATGCCGCGTCCCAAGACTGAATGGCTGCGAAAAAAAATTAAAAAAAAATGACCTCCAAGTGTCACAAAATTCATTTTTTGTCATCATCTTGTGTGTATGCACTGACGCATCACTCGATATGAGGAGGTAAAAATGTACGCAACTGGCTTCACATAATGGTTTTAGCACTGACCATCATATCGTGCGGCCTGCCCCCTGGTCAGGGAACGCGCATATTGTATCCGGACGCGGATACAGCGCGGGTTGCACATGCCAGGCACATTCTGGACACTCATTTTTTACGCGGCTTGAACGCGGAAATGGAGTGGTGTGCCAGGTCGCACGTTTGTTGGGCTAGGCGGCGGCTGGCGGGTGGGAATGGGAGAGAGAGGAAACCCTGTTTCCTAGTAGATCTATGTCCGGATTCAGAAATTCGGTTCGGGGCTGAATCGTGACTGTTTTGGGGGAGAATTCGTATAACGATTTATTCAAGGTTTGATTGCGACGTGATATAACCCGGTAGTCAGGCTTGTTCCTGAAAATCGATGTATTGTTATTATCCCTCTATCGAGTGGAGAAATATATGGAAGATTTGTTTTGGGTTCTTCTGATTATTGCAATCGTAGTGTTTTTAATCGCGTGGTGGTTTGTTCTTCCCATTCGTTCTTTTGTTGTTTCGAGCAAGTATAAGAATTTACAGAATAGAACGAAACAAATCTATCTCGAAGGGCATCTTTCAGACGATGTTTATACCTATATTTCCGGTGAACTCATTCCGAAAGATTTAAAGAAAACGGCGAAAAAAGCACGGGAAAAACTTTCGGAACAGGCCGAGCAGGCCCCTGGTTTATTGAAAAAAGCGAAGGGCGCAGCAGATTCTGAATCGAAGGCAGAACCGATTCCCGGTTTGGCGTCAGTGGGTCTTGCGGTGCCGAAAGCCACAAAAGGAAAGGGGTTAAAACTCGTCCCTCTCGATGAACCCAAAGTTCATGATAATGCCGATGTTTGCTTGCGATCAGTGCCTTTAGCCATCCATACCACGGCACAAGTGGGTGAAGAAGATAAGAAGAATGCCGTCGTCGTAACGGAAAATGTGAAAGAAGCTGTTCAGCCAGTTCCCGTTCTGAATGCCGTTCTGCTCAAGCCAGCAGAAGATTCGGCGAATCATCTCGCCGTGCATCTGGAAAGTCCTGTTGCCGTTAAAGAAGGCGTTCAAAATGTTGTCCCGGTTGGCATTTCGAGTCTTGAACAAGCCGCAAAACCCGAGGCTGTTTCGGAGCTGGTCGCACAAGGCGTTGAAAACACTGTCTCCAAATCAGTCGGCGCAGTTTCTGAGCGCGAGGCAAAACTGGATAAGCCATTGGCCGTCAAGGCAGAAGCTCCGATCGAACAAAAAGCGACAGAAAATGTACCGGCGGAGCCGGAAAGATCCGATAAGCATCTGCAAATCATCCTGTTCATTAGCGTAAGTATGTTCTGCATCGCAGGATTTTCGTGGATCGGTAGCAGGTGGGCTGAAGCTTCGATTAATGAGCGACTTTTGCAGATGGCGAGTTTCATCGTCATCTTTTTCGGTGCATTTGCATTGGCGCACAAGGTTTTGCGCATTCCAAATTCGGCGCGTGCATTCTATGTTTTAGGCGTGGCGAGCGTTGGAACAACGGCGATTGGCGCTGAATTACTGGGTTTGGTGCTTGGGGATTGCGCCTTGTCGACGCAGTTTTTACTCCCGACGGCACTCATGGCAATCGGGATGTATGGCGGGTATAAAATCTTCAAAACGCCGCTGTTTATCATTCTGACGTGTGCACTTGCCTATACATTCCTCACTTCGTTATCGGCCTCCATATTCTCCTCGGGTTGGATGTTCTCGGTTCTGCCGGCCATATTTGCATTTGCGGCGTTTGTAGGGCTTCGTTTCTGCAAGCCCCAGACTCAGGAAAAACTCAAAGTTTATGTGAATGGCTGGTTCATCATTTCGGTTGTGCTCGTGGCAATATCAGGGTTTGCGGTCCAGGCTGCCTTCGAGAGCACGACGGTTTTGGTTTTCTCCATCGCCACTTATCTCGCGGTGGTCGAAAAGACCTGGCGTCAATACAGTGTCATGCTCAACATTGGCCTCACGGCAGGTATTACCTGGATTATATATCTCGCCAATAAGAGCTTCAGCATTCCGAGTAGTGTGGCATTGCTCGCTATGCTCTCGGTTTTGGTGGCATCCTTCGTCGTGTCGCGTTTTTGTGCAAAGAGAAGCGTGGCTGCCGCTCATTCGCAGAGCGTCGAGGTTAAGACCGACAAGGTCGAAGAGAATGCCGATCTGAAAGCCGTTGCAGTGAATGGCGAAGAACTCGCGAACACCGAAACTAAGCATGTCGACGTTAAGAATGAAGAGACCGGGATTGTCGAAGCCAAAGAAATTGTTAAAAAAGAAAGCAAGAAATCCAGTGCTGATTTAGAATTTGCAGAATATGCTATCAGCATCACCGAAATGATAGCCGTTGTGGTTGTATCGTGTATCGTTGATTTGCCGAATATGCGATATTTCGGACATTATCATAATGCTGGAATTACATATAGTTGTTTGGCCTGGCTGGTGCCATCCGTTTATTTCCTCTTCATCGGATACCAGAAATCCTCGATTGGAAAACAGATTTTTCATCTGATTCCTGCATTTTTATTGCTCATTCTGTCGTTTACTTTTGCGCAGAATGCATTCTTTGAAATTATTATAAGTCACAATCATTACGAATGGATTTTATATTTAGCTTATGCATTGCCAATCATTGGTATGGCAGTCGTTCCCGATGGTCGGATATGGGGCAAACGCATCATTCGTGAGTATTATGCCATTGTATCGTTTATTATGATGGCGCTTGCCATGAAAGACGTGTTTTTTGCGGGCAGTATGCTGTGTGTACCCGGTCTTTTCTGCCTGTTTGCCGGCAATCGTAAAGAAGATTATTGGCATAAGGGGATTTTTTATCTCTCGGCGCTCGTTTTCCTGCCCATTGCCTGTAACTATCTCATGATGCACGTTGGGCAAGGTAACAGCTACGAGTTTTCGATCGTTCCTGCAATTTGGCTGAACCTCGGGTATGTCGTATTTGCATTCGCTTTGGCGAGCATTTCCAATGGCAAGGCATTCGGCAAACGCATCGATCGCGAGCATTTTGCGACGTTATTGCTGATAATACTCGGCACCATTATATTATTCAAATCGGAATACAGAATTTCGGAGTTGCTCGCCATCATTCCATTGGGGGGAGCATTAGCACTTACGGTTCATGAAAGCATCTGGTTGAAGCGCCACGATGTTCGAATTGTGAAACAGATTTCGGCTGCGATGATATATGTCATTGCGACCGTGATTTGTCTTATTGTTGTGCACAACTCTCGTTATACACTTGGATTTCCGCTGCAAAACGAAATCGTGTTTCCATTCTTGACGGCGCTTGCAGCGATTCCCATCTTTGTCGAGAATTTTATATGCTATAAATCCGAAAAAAGACCCTATCGCTATATCATACTCATTGCCTGTGGCATTTTTGCGCTGATTTCACTGGTGACTGTCATCGATGACCGCCTCGCGTATCCGCTTGTTTCGCTGTGTATGCTCACGGGGGCAGGTCTTGTGGCGATGGTTGATCGAAAGGCGAAATACTTTTCCATTCTGTACCTGACAGCTCTTGGGATTGCTTCGATGGCTGCGTACAAAGTCCCGGTTCTGTGCGAACTCATTCCGTTTGGCGGGGCGTTGGCGCTCTCGATTTATGAAAGCATCTACTCATATCGCAAGAATATCCCGATTATAAAGCAGCTTTCGGTCGCCATGGTTTATATCGTTTCGACGATTATTCTATGCGATATCGCCGATAACTTTGCTCATATCTTCAAATATAATCTCGACTTCGACGTGATATATCCCTTCCTGACAGCGCTGATGTCGATACCGATTCTGATAGAAACGCTCGTATGTTCGAAATCCGAAAAACGTCCCTACGAGTATCTGACACTCGCCGCTTGCGGGATTGCATCGCTCGTGGCGCTTGTGATGCTTGGCGACGGCAACATAGCCTATCCGCTTGCCTCGATATGTATGCTGACAGGTGCGGCGGTCGTAGCGTCGTTCAATCGCAAGGCGAAGTATTATGCGACGCCGTATTTGTTGGTGCTCGGTGGAGCTTCGATACTCAAAACGGGAATACCGGATTTGTTCGAATTGATTCCCTTTACCGGTGCGCTGGCGCTCTCGATTCACGAAAGTATATGGACATATCGCCACGATGCCCGAAGTGCTTTGAAACAGCTTTCTGTCGCAATGATTTATGTCATTTCGACGATAATTCTCTTTGATATTGCAGTGAACTCGGCGAGAATTTTCGGATTCTCAATTCTGGTCGGAGCAGTGTGCCCATTCCTCGTGGCATTGACTGCGATACCGATTCTCGTCGAACATCTCCTTTGCTCGAAATCCGAAAAGCGTCCCTATCGTTACCTGACGTATGTGGCTTGGTGCATTCCGGCGGTGTTTACTATTGGGATGATCATGGTAGTCGGCACTGACATCGACGAAGTGATATATCCGATATCGTCGTCTTTGATGTTGGCGGGCGCAGGTATGGTCGGCGCATGGTGCATTAATCGACGCGAACACCAACGATATGGCTTTGTTCTGGCGGCTTCGATATATGCAGGTTTATATCTTTTGTTCACGACGTTGTGGCCAAATCACGAGATATTCGGGCTTCCATCGTATTTCATCTATATATTCCTGGCAGTGCTGGGTGCCCTGATGGCATTCTTTGATGGCTATAAATTCAAAGGTTACACGCCGATGCGTGTGATATGGGGAATTTCTGCATTCCCACTCATGGTGGTAACACACGATACGTGGCACGTGGCTCATGTCGCCGGAGTCGTCGTCCTGGCATCCAATCTTCTCCAGTATTTAACAGACAGCGGGCATTCGGTTCGCGATCGAGTCCTCATCACGGTCTCTGTCGGTCTCGTGGCTGTTGCGCTTTCGTTAAAGCTGGCTCTGCTCAGCGAGTCGATTACTTATATTCCGACGATCATACGGCCGCCGTTGATCGCCCTGATTCCGGTGGTGGCATCCTACCTCCTTGCACGCTTTACCTGGTCATTCAACAAGCCCGCACACCAGACGAGTTTTATCCTCATGTGCATTGCCACGATGTGCCTGTTTGCGGCAGACAAATATAGCGTCTTTGCCAATGATGTCGTGATTACAGTCCTTGCACTCGCTTCTATCGTGATATCGATGGTATATCAATGCAAACGTTACCTCGCCTTTGGTTGTACGTTTATTCTGCTCATCTTTTTCTCGCACACAAAATCATTCTGGCTCGATTTGCATTGGTGGGCCTATCTCGCCATTGTCGCGACATTGCTCACGGCATTTGCAGTGACGAACGAAGTCTTGAGCCGCAAAGGTTCATCAGTCCTAAAGAAAGTGAAGGAAAACAAAATTAACCAGTGGAAATGGTAAAAGGAGACATTCAATGTTAAACGCAACAGAAGCACTTCAAAGACTTAAAGATGGGCATCAGGCCTTTATGAGTGGACTCGCCATGTCGGTCAATGAATCAGACCACATCCGTGCACTGGCAGAACACGGGCAGCATCCATTCGCGGTGGTTGTGACATGCTCGGATTCCCGCGTGGCGCCCGAGATTATCTTTCATTGCAAACTCGGGGATTTGTTCACGATTCGTACAGCAGGCAACGTCATTTCGGATGTCGAAATGGGCAGTATTGAATATGCCGTCGATCATCTGCATACCCAACTCGTGGTCGTGCTTGGACACTCGCATTGCGGTGCGGTTAAAAGCACGTGTGAGCCGCATGAAGGTGTCAGCCACAGTTTGCAGTCCATTCTCTCGGTGATCGAACCATCCGTCGAAACAGCTCGGCAAAAGTGTACGAATCACGCTGAAATAGCCAGTCTGGCCGAAGATTTGAACATCGATAACAGCATTCGGTGCATTGCAAATAATCCCATACTATCCCATATTCCCGACCTTAAAATCGTCGGTGCCAAATATGACATCGAGACCGGGGAGATATTGTATTGGAAGTAGTTTGAGAGTTCTGAATAGTTTGAATTTGCAGGGGATGCGGTCGTTAGACCGCGTCCTGATTGTGGGGTATTGTTGTTCTCATTGTAGTTCGAGAATAATAAACCATAACTCAATCTGTTTTAATAAATACGAAATACACATAAAATAAGATAATTATAATAGCAAGGATTGTTACTGGAATAGTTAAGAGAAGACCACAATTCTCATAAAGTTTGACTAAACCGTAGATAGTTAACAAAACAACCACGGGAAGCACTATGGGAAGGAGTAATACGGCCCACAAATGGTTCGATTTATGTATCGAAGCATTTTCATCATCCACGGAAACGTATGTATAATTACTGCCTGGAATGGTGACTGGAATAGCTAGATTATGATGCTTTTGCGATTGTTGGGTTGTCTCATGTTCAGCGGTTTTCTTCGCTTTGAGTTGTTTTTGTTGATTGCACTGTCTTTCATAATGGCCGGGATCGACAAGTTCAGGCCATAATAATTCAATATAATAATCTGCTTTTATTCTTTCATCATCAGAATAATATCTCGAATCTGTATGAGTCATGTATTTTTCAACAGCTTCGTATGCTTTGTAAATTTGGTAATATGAATATTGAGTAGACTGATGAACGGCGCGTAAAAGATAACGTTTCCATCGTGCCGACGATCCATGTATCAACGAAATATAATATTCAATATCTTTATAATCGACATCTCTATTTAGGCTGTCTGAGTTTTTCTTTGAGGTATTATTATTATCTGAATGAGTTATAGTGTTCGATTTCGGTTTGCGCGTCCGCTTATTGGCAGATAGTTCGGATTTATTATTTCTAATTTTACTGCTATCCTTATCTGAACTGATATCGGTACAAATCTTAGAAGTAGGTTTTTGATTCTTTAAGTCGGTATTGGGTGTGGCGACAATAGCCTTGAGGTTGCGAATTTTAGCCAGCGCAATGGCAGCGCTTTGGATGCGATCCCGAGGATTGGGCTGAATCATAGCGGACAGCAACTCAATCAACTCCGGAAGTGTTTCCGGCGGGAGATACTTCTTAAAGTTCAGCGTCAGGCCATCGACTTCCATTTCATAAGGTGCCTTGCCGGTGGCAAGGTGCAAAATGGTCATGCCTAGCCCATAGATATCCGTAGCCGCTGATGCCTGTCCAAACAATTGTTCAGGTGCGGCATATCCGGCGGTTCCGGCAAGCGTACTGGCTTTGGTGGAAGAATAAACGGCTGTGACTGAGCCGAAATCGATGATCCATACTTGAATCGAATTGTCTTTTATATCGATTAATAGATTGGCGGGTTTGATATCCCGGTGTATCACTGGCGGCATTCGCGTGTGCAGCTGATTCAGTATGATTAAAGTCTTTTCGGCAATTTCGAGTAGTTGTTTTGTATCAAACCGGGCAGAATATTCGATTTTATGTTTGATGGAACATGCATCGATATACGATTCGACCAGATAGAAATAGGGGGATGCATCGATATAATCGATATATTTGGGTATGCCTTCTATCGACAGCGATTGGAGTGTGCCTACTTCGCGTTTGAGGAGTTCAATACTTTTCCAGTTTTCTACCTGTCTGAAGTCGAATACCTTGATCGCAACGAGATTGCCTTGAGCATCTTTGGCCTTATATACATGTGCCTGCGCACCGTTACCTATCTTCTCGATAATTGTATATTTCCCATTTAACGCTTCGAACGGCTGAACGAATACCTTTTGGTTTATATTCTTATCGGATGAATAGACGTCAGATGTACTCGATATATCCTGATTGTTATTAAGTGCTTGAATGTCTCGTTTAGTATCCATTTCTATAGCCGTGCGTACTGGAATCGCGAAGATCTGGTTTTAACCAGCATTTGGGATGATACCGTAATTGCATAGTAACTGCAAGATGTCGGTAGGATTGGTGTTGCGCCCTTTCAGGGCGCTGGTAACGATTCAGCCCCTGACGATTTTACCTACCTCAATGTATTTATTTTCGCCTACGCGGCACGCGGCAGGGGCGTTCGATTGTGAACGCCCCTGCACCCCGCACGCTTTTTCACCGCCCGACGCCCCGTCCGTGGGGCGACGTGCGGCAGCCGACATCGTGTCGGCTGTATTGTGTTTTGTGTAGATGTCCTTGATCTACCCTGAATTGTTTGCGTTACTCGCATGCATTTAATATTAGGAATATACAGCAATCCATGAATTGAACTAAACTCTGAAACTCAGTACCTATCATCGATCAACGAACTATTGCCTACTGCCTATTGCCTGGTTTCGATAAAACTACGTAATTCAGAAACACCACTAAGGGCTGAATAGTAACCCAACAGTTCCGAACTCCGCGAAAAAATCAACAAATAAACTGAAATTCGCACAAAAATAGGCTAAAATAATGCGCCTCGTTTTTTCCGAGGCTTTTCAGAGAATTAACTCAAATGGATATAGGATACAAAATGTCGAAACGGCTTTTCTTGATTTTACTGTCACTTTTCGTGTGTTTGCCGGGATGCGGCGATGACGATACTTCCGACTGCGGTAACGGCATTGTGGATGAAGGCGAAGAATGTGACGATGCCAACGATGTTGATGACGATGCTTGTTCGAATGCGTGCAAGTCGAATCAAAACGAAACAAAAGCCAAATGTGGCAATGGGAAAGTTGAAACTGGCGAGCAATGTGACGATGGCAACGACGTCGATGACGATGATTGCTCGAACGCATGTAAGTCGAACAAACAGAGTGAAAAGGATTGGTTTTCGCCGAATCCCGGGGCAGAGACGCATTGCGGCGACGGTAAACTCGAGGCCGGTGAAATTTGTGAACCGGGGCAGGTGGATGAAGCACATTCGGATTGGACGTGCGAAAATAAAGACGGAAAATGCGTCTGGAAAACACCTGAAAAGGTTTGCGGCAATGGGGTTGTCGAGGATGGCGAGGAATGCGACGATGGCAACAGTATCGCTGGGGATGGCTGTACAAAGGGATGTAAGAATGAAGACAGCAAGATTTGCCAGATGCGCAATGGTTCGAAAGCTGATGTACTTCTCGTGCAGGATGGCGATACACTGAAACTGCGGCTGAAAAATGATGGCAAATGTTCATCTCAAACAACTGTGACGGTGCGAATTCATGGTTTGGACTGCCCGGAATGCCTTAAATCGAAAAAAGTTTCCCCAATTGATGAAAATTATAAAGATGCACAGGCGTGCGATGAAGCGAAGAAAGCGCCCTGTGCGGAAGATAATTTATATGATTTTGTAACTCTTGTAGAATGTAATAATCACAACGAGCGCGGTGGCTACGAGGCCGCAGCACTTGCCAATGAACTTATCTATTCTGAAGAGAATAAAGGGGAAGTCGATATTACATGCGAAACGGTCAGCGATACGGATTCGACCTGCCTTCTCGACAATACTCGAAGCCGTTATCTCGCTTATATCGGCGTGAAATCGGAGAATAAATCGATAGATTTAGGACGGGCCATCGTCGCGGCCGGGCTTGGAATTCCATTTACTGCGTTCACGTCTCAAAAAACGGCAGAATATTGTGCCGCAGAGAAAGAGGCGGTAAGCAATAAATCTGGTGTTTGGGCTAACGGCGATACATTTGAAGCCGCTGCAAATGCAAGCTTTGGAAGCGAAAAATTGTCATGGGTTCTTGATGAATCCCATTGTAAATAATTTATGTTTGTTTATGCACGGCTATCGGCGTTGCCGATACGCCGTGCGATGGTGCGGCTATCGCTAAGCGATACGCCGCACCCTAATCATCGTAAGTGGGAGAGAAAAGATTATGAAGAGTGCCAGTTTGTTTACAACGATATGTGGGGTAAACGATGTTTCACGCCATAAACAAACCTTTTTTGCAATTCTGAGCGCATTCCTGTTGGCGGCGGGATGTGACGACGATAGTAGTTCAGGCGGAAAATGTGGTGAAAATGAAATCGATAACAATGGCACGTGTATTTGTGATGTTGCGAAGAATTATTATGGAACGGCAGATAGTTGTTCGCTTTGCAAAGGCGAGCATAAGATTGTAAAAGATAATCAATGCGTTTGTGATACCGATTATGAAGATGATGGCAATGGCGGTTGCCAGGCTTCATCAGGAGTTTGCAAAAACGTGACTTGCGGCGGTCATGGCACGTGCAAGGATGATAGTGGTGCTGCGGTTTGTGATTGTGAAACGGGCTATCACGTCGATCCAGAGGATGCAAAGAAATGTGTGTCTGACACAGCGCAATCGGATGTTTGCAAAGATGTGGTTTGCGGCGGTCATGGGACTTGCAAAGATGATGAGGGAACTGCAGTTTGTGATTGTGAAACGGGATATCACGTCGATCCAATGGATGCTAAAAAATGTGTGTCTGACACATCTCAATCCGAGATATGCAAAGATGTGGATTGCGGTGGTCATGGGACTTGCAAAGATGATGGGGGAACTGCGGTTTGTGATTGTGAGACGGGATATCGCGTCGATCCCGATAATTTGGGAAATTGCGTCGCGGATGCTTCGGCGGTGGACGTCTGCGAACATGTGAGTTGCGACGGACATGGGACTTGCAAAGCAAATGAGGATGAAGCTGTTTGCGAATGCGAAGCAGGGTACGAGCTGGATAAGAATGATAAAACTCACTGTATTAGCATTTGCGAGGGGATTACCTGCGGAGATCACGGTTATTGTTATGGGGAAACTGGAACACCGGTTTGTGACTGTATGCAGGGGTATGTGACAGATCCCCAGAACGCGCTGAACTGTGTGGTGGATACGACCGATCCTTGTAAAGATAAAACTTGTGACGGACATGGAACCTGCGTACCGGCCGGGAAAAGCAACTATTACTGTATTTGCGATCCAGGGTATTTACCAGCAACCAAGCTGACCACATGTTGGGAGGATCCGACGGATTCAAATGGCAACGGCATGAAAGATTTGCACGAGACTGCACCCGATCAGGGGACAGACTGCCGCGATAAATCCGTTCGAAACAAATGCAGTGATTTTTGCGATAGTTTTATTGGTTATAAGTGTTCGACGAAATGTAAATCAGATGATCAGTGTAATGACTCGAGTTTGTTCTGCCGGAGTGATGGGCGATGTGTTCCCAAGGTGTTTAAGACTAACTGGTATGTTTCCCAACCTAACAGTGAGATTAAGTTTCCGGCAGGAAAAGGGCA
>JAZODZ010000230.1:0-6377 GCA_045597285.1 Myxococcota bacterium | reverse complement strand
GGCATCGACGTGCCCGAGTTCCGCCGTCTGATAGAATACCTTGTTGTCATCCATAATGCGGCGGATTTCCGCCATGTATTCCGCGCTCGCGTCGTTGGAACAAACTTTCCCGCGCGATCCCGTGTATTTGCTCAGAACAAGGCCACGGCCCAGATATGCTGAATTTTTGCGTTCCATCACGCTCGGATAAATTGGATCGAATGCCGCATTCACGTCCGACGACAAAACCTTCGAATTTTCAAGCATTCGCCGCAGTTTCAGCTCCGAATAGCAGCCGCATGCATTCATGACTTCGGCGGTCATATTCTCAAAGAATCTCGATTCCATGCCGGTCGTGCTCACGCTGCCGATTTCTTCCTTTTCGATGAGAATGCACACCGATGTCCGCTTGGGAACGACGATGTCCAGCATGGCGCAGAAAGAAGGCCACGCGCAAGAACGGTCATCATGCCCATATCCCATGATCATGCTTCGATCCAAACCGTAATCGCGGGCTGCCCCTGCCGGCACGACTTCGAGTTCAGCCGACAGAAAATCTTCTTCCTCAAATCCGTACTGTTCTTTGATGATCGAAAGAACGCTCGCTTTTACCGCCTCTTTAATCTCTTTCTTTTCGTCGTCGTCATCTGTTTTCACCATCGGAATGCTGCCCACGAGGACGTCGAGTGCTTCGCCTTCCACGACTTTCGCGGCTTTCTTTTCGAGCAGTTCCGACGAGAGATGGATTAAAAGATCGCTGATGCCAAAGACGGGATCCGTCGGCTTTTCACCGATATTGACTTCGACAACCGTGCCGTCTTTTTTGACGACGACGCCGTGAATGGCCAATGGCAACGCAACCCATAGATATTTCTTAATGCCGCCGTAATAATGCGTGTCGAGAAGGGCGAGTTCGGTGTCTTCATACAGCGGATTCTGTTTCAGATCGAGGCGCGGAGAATCGAGATGTGCACCCAGAATGTTCATCCCTTTTTCCAAATCTTCCGATCCAATGATGTACATCAAAAGGTTCTTGCCCTTGTTGTCGGCAAATACGCGATCCCCGGGGCGCAGTGTTTCGCCATTGCGAATCACGTCCGCCATGTCCCTGAATCCGTGAGCGATTGCAATGCGTTTCAGTTCGGTCACGCACTCGCGTTCGGTTTTGCATTTCGATAAAAATTCGCGGTAACCATCGGCAAAGCCAAATACCGCAGCTTTGTCTTCAGCAGAATACGACTTCCATGCATTCGGGCGTTCCATTTTTGCTTTTCTCCGTTTTTTCTGTCTATGATACCCACCGTGATCGGCGTTCAACCGTTCGCCTTATCATATCACGCCTACTGCCTAAATCCACCTGCCTTACGAGGGATTCTCCATGGATTTAATCGATATTCGACGACAGCTTCATGCACATCCGGAACTCGGTTTTGATGAGTTTTGGACATCGAACTTTATTGCGGAAAAACTCGAAAGCCTCGGCCTCGATGTGACGAAGAATTTTGCGCGTACCGGCCTGGTTGCTGTCATTCCTGGCAAGGATCGAACGCGTGCGGTCGCCTATCGCGCCGATATCGATGCGCTTCCCATCGAAGAAAAAACGGATTGTGCCTGGAAATCACAGAATGGTTGTATGCACGCCTGCGGGCACGATGCGCATATCACGGTTGCCTTGGGCATTGCCGAAGAACTCGCAAATGCGTCGGAGAAACCGGATTGCGATGTCGTCATGGTATTTCAGCCAAACGAGGAAGGTGCCCCGGGTGAACTCCCTTCCGGTGCGGCGCTCATGTGCGAAGAAGGTCTTCTCGAACTGTTCCACATTCAGAAAATGGTTGCCCTGCATTGCGATCCCTCTCTTCAAACTGGTCGTCTCGGTGTTTGCAGCGGTGCGCTATGGGCCGCCTCAGGGCGTTTTCAGGTTTCCATTCAGGGTAAATCAGCCCATGCCGCTTATCCGGATCGTGGCGTGGACGCGCTTTGGGCAGCTTCTCTCATGGTGTCATCGATTTATTCCGCACTTCAGAGATGTCGTCCTACTGGAATGGAAGTCGTCTCTATCTGCAAACTCAATGCGGGAACGGCTTTCAACGTCATCGCAGGTGATGCCGCTTTCGAAGGCATTATGCGGGCACCCTCGCGCAAACACCTCACTGAAATGGCCGCCATCATTGCCAATACGGTCGCCGGTGTCGCCGATTTCACCCACGTCCAGGCCAAAACCAATATTTATTACGGTGCCGATGCCGTCATCAACGATGAGACGATGGCGGATCTCGCGCTCAAAACGTGGAAAAACTTCGCAGTTCCCGTCAAAATGACGATGGCTTCCGAAGACTTTTCGCACTTTTCAACGCGCATTCCCTGCTTCTATGCCATGCTCGGAATTTGTCCGCCAAATACCGTTCTGCCACCGCTCCATTCCGATCACTTCACGCTCGACGAAGATGCCATCCCATTTGCCGTCCAGAATATGACTCGATATATTTATGAACTTTGCCGATTGTAATGTGGTTTCAACTATACAGCCTCACTCGCCGTAACGCGGCTTGGAGTGGTAACGAAGATGAAAGCAAATTATTGCCACAAAAGGAGAGCATCAATTTGGCAGACGCGTCTGCCAAATTAGTTATTCAACCTGAGAATGCGAAATAGCATCTCTTATTCTTCTAATTGTTAATTCACAATCACCCTTCGTCAATCCATTCCTGCAGTTTCTTTTGCAACAAGGCCTTGTCGGGTAAATACAACTGATATTGTGCTGCATAGATATTCGCATCCTTGGGCAAAGTGAGTTCTACCATCTTATCGCTCTTTTCCTGACACAATAAGATTCCGACTGTTGGATTTTCATCCTCTGTTTTTTCATAGCGATCATAATAATTCACATACATCTGCATCTGACCCAAATCCTGATGTTTCAATTTTCCGATTTTGAGATCAAATAATATAAAACATCGAAGCAAACGATTATAAAAAACTAGATCCACTCGAAAATGTTCTTCATCAAAGGTAAAACGCACCTGACGTCCTACAAAGGCAAAACCTTTCCCCAATTCCAAAAGAAACTCCTGCAAATGGTTAATGATGCGAGTTTCCAGGTCAGTTTCGGAGTAGGAAGAAATATCTTTTAGGCCAAGAAACTCCAAAACGTATGGTTCCTTCACTACATCAGCTGGTTTCTCGACAATTTGGCCTTTCTTCGCAAGTGCCACAACTTTTTCTTTGTCCTTGCTCAAAGCCAATCGCTCGTACAGGGCAGAATCAAACTGCCGTTTTAGTTCACGCTTGCTCCATCCTTCTTTTGTGGCTTCTACTTCATAAAATGAACGAGCATTTTCATCCTGAATCCGCATGAGAATCAAATAATGTGTCCACGGAAGCGTAAACTTGAGTTCCTCCAAAATGGTAACCACTGGTTTGCCTTTTCGAAATTCCGAAAGGGTAACCACTGGTTTGCCAATTTTGTCCCTATACACCAGATAGAACTTCCTGATATTCTTTATGGTTTCAGGAGAATAACCTTTTCCAAACTCTTTTGTTAAGGCATCAGAAAGATTTTGGACTATATTAGCTCCATACTTTGCTCGTTCCTCACCTCCCTGTTGTACCTCAACAATCCAAGCGCCTATCAGAAAATAAGTCGCTGCTTCAGTTCTATGTATCTGACTCAGGATGTATTCACGTGATTGTTGAATGAGTGTAATCGCACTATGACAAAGCAATTCGATGGAAGAATCCTCTCCTTTCTTCGTCATTGAATCCTTGCACACACTCACCATTTCTGCATCAGCCCTTGCTTTTTGCTTGCTCATCGCCATGCCTCCTTCTTGCATCCATGCACGGCTGAATAGCCGCTATCCCGCACCATAACTCGCCTAAACATCAATGGCGAGGTTATTATTGGGCACGCCGCGCTGCGATCGAGCACATCGCTAGCCGAAACACAGCCTCGGCATGCGTGAACAGGGAAACGGGGAAAAGTTCCGACCTTTACTTATCCGTTCTCAAAAACACCATTGCGCTGATGCCGCCATCCTGTGGCTCTTCGAGATGGAGTTCATTGTCGTTTATCAACGAATAGCGAACGACATATTCATCGCCCCCGGGCAGAATCATGTGCAGTTCGGGCCGCAGCATTCCTTGAAATTGCTCATATTCCACCCAGTATTTTCCAAGGCGTTTCGTGACCCATTTCTTTCCGACGCGTTCGAATATTTTGTAATGTCCCGTTTCATCGAGCACAATTTTCGAGTCCGATGAATCGTTTTGACCTTGCCAAACTCCTACGAGTTTTTGCGACAAGGCTTCACAAGCCGTATCCATAGTCCAAACCTCCGGCACTTGCGTTTCTCCTGCAAACAGCAGAGCTTCTTTGCTCTGTCCGCATCCGCATTGTATCCGATATGACTCGCTTCCGTCGAATTCCGCACATCCGGAAATCCAAACCAGGGCAAATATAGAAAACAGAATCGCAATCCAATACACGATGGCTTTTTTCATATCTCATATCTCCATGGGTGATTTGTGAAAAACAAGATGTCGCTCAGTTAAATACGTTCGCCATGTCACGTCATGCTCGCATGAACAGTTTTTTATCGAGCGTGCGATATCCGATGGCTTCGGACAGGTGTGCAGTCGATATGCAGTCTTTTCCTTCCATATCGGCCAGTGTTCTCGCGACTTTCAGAATTCTGTGGTGTGCGCGGGCACTCATGCCGAGTCGATCGATAATGCGCTGCATCAGCGAATGGCCTTCCTGTGTCAGTTCGCAGTATCGCCGTATTTCGGGGACGCCCATGCCGGCATTGCATCGAATGGATGTTCCCTTAAATCGTTCTTCCTGAATTGCACGGCATTGTTCCACTCGATGCCGGATGGTTTCCGATTTTTCAGGTGGTTGGTTGGGGCGATTGATTTCTTCATAGCTTACCTCGGCGACTTCGAGCTGGATATCGATGCGATCCAAAAGGGGCCCGGATATCTTCGATTGGTAATGTTCGACGGCTTCCCGACGGCATACACAGGCTTTTCTTCTGCTCCCCAAATTGCCACACGGACAGGCGTTCATCGAGGCGATGAGCATGAACTGTGACGGGAATTGTACGCTCTGTAATCGGCGTGTGATATTGACCATCCCGTCCTCGAGCGGCTGACGCAGGACTTCGAGAACCGTCCGTTTAAACTCGGGAAGTTCGTCGAGAAACAACACGCCGTGGTGGGCAAGTGAGATTTCTCCTGGTTTGGGGCTTGGGGAACCGCCTCCGACGAGCCCGACGTCGCTGATGGAGTGGTGGGGGGAACGAAAGGGACGTTCTTCGATCAAGCTCCTTTGTCCCAGGTTGCCGGAAACGCTGTAAAGTGCTGTGACTTCTAACGCTTCGTCGAATGCCATGCGTGGCAGTATCGTTGGGAGCCGCTGTGCAAGCATCGTCTTTCCCGACCCCGGAGGGCCGATAAAGATCAGGTTGTGACCGCCGGATGCCGCGATTTCCAAGGCCCGGCGAGCAATTTCCTGACCGCTCACATCCGACATATCGCGTGCATATTCCGCCGTGTCGTTCGCTCGTTCGCCCACGATATAGCGAGGCAATTCGCTCCCGCAGCGGATACAGTTGTAACATTGGCGAAGTGTTGAAGGGCAGTAAACCGTGATCCCTTCGACCAGCCCGGCTTCCGCCGCGTTTTCCGGAGCCACGATGACGCTTTTTAAGCCTTCGCGTCGGGCTGCCAACACGAGCGGAAGGACGCCGCGTATCGGGCGGATTTCTCCTGTCAGCCCCAGTTCTCCCAGAATCATGCTGTGTTCAAAGAGTTCCGTCGCATTGTCCGAAAATTCTCCATTGGCCGCCAGAATTGCCAAGGCTATCGGGAGATCGTAGGCCGACCCGTCCTTGCGCACGTCTGCCGGGGCCAGGTTCAGCGTCACACAGGTGTTCGGAAAATAGAGATCCGATTCCATGAATGCCGAACGCACCCGAACCTTTGATTCACGAACTGCACCTTCAGGAAGCCCGACCGTAAAGAAATTCTGTGTACCAAATCCAATCTGAACTTCGATGTTTACGCAGTACCCATCCACGCCCAGAAGCGCTCCGCTTATCGTCCGTCCAATCATTTCGCCTCTCCTCGCTTTGAACAGACACCATGTCTGTTTTCGACAAGATGATGACGTTAAAAAAAATTTGTGACATTTTACCCCCTCATTTTTTCGTAAAATATTTTACAACTCATTGAGTTATATGAATTTATTTTTGTCAAAAAATGAAAATGGGGCGCGGCGTATCGCGTAGCGATAAACCGCGCCCACGCACGGCGTATCGGCCGTAGGCCGATAGCCGTGCCCCATGTAAAGACGTGCGGTCTGCACGTCTCTTCGCCGTATGCGCATGTAGTAG